>URXR01000021.1 GCA_900551925.1 uncultured Mycoplasmatota bacterium
AACTATATGTTTCATCCAATAATAATCCATCAGTATCACTCATTACACTTATAGGTTGACTCGTATTTTCAAAATATTCACTTAACTCTAAAGTTACATCTCCTGCTTTTATTATTTGTTCTTTATCAGAAGAACTGCTGCCAGTTAATAAAGCATAACTTGTTCCTGATACTATAAAAAGTAATCCAAATACTGTTACTATTAAACATATATTATACACAAGTTTTCTATTAGTTTTCTTATTTCTTAAAAATTCCTTTATTTTATTCATAACAATTCTCCTCATTATAATTTATCTACTCTAATTATAACTATAACTACTTAAAAATGCAATAAAAAAACAGAGTATCAAACTCCGTTTTTTAATTATTATACTAATAACATTATTGAGAATACTATAAATGAAATAATAAGTAACACTAATGCTAATTTCCAAATATATTTTACCCACGTAGTGTAATTTGTATCACTAATTGCAAGTGAAACAAGAAGAAGTACACTAGTTGGAGCGATTAACATTACTAAACTATAAAGATTAGTAAACATTACACTTATGATTGAAAGAATAGCAGTATCATCATATATAGTAGTAACAGTATAAAGTACTGAATATGCTAAATAGTAATAATCTACATAGAATAAACTATTTATAATTGTATAAATTCCAGAAAGTGCTACATTAAAGCTATCAGTTGCTTCTAAAAGAAGTGATGTAATTGGTGTAAGCACTGGATAATAATATACAAATACAAATACTGAACAAGCAAGAATTGTTACAATAGTAGGAACTACAAATGACTTAATTCCATCTACAAATCCTTCAAAACTATCTTTTGGACTAGTTCTATAAATAATAGCAAGTACTACCATTGCAATTACTAATAAAATAGAATAAGTTTGGAATCTAAGTGGACTATTCCAAGTTCCAAGTGCTTCGATACCACCAAATAATTTATTTAAGATATCAAAGTCTCCTACTGTAAGACCAATCCAAGCTTCATGAGCTGTACTAAACCAATTAGAACCAAAAATACCTTCCCAATAAGTTGTTCCTAAGAATATTACTAATAGTAAAATTCCCATAACAACAAGTGCTGGTAAAACTCCACGTTCTTTTTTAGTTTTAGTCTTAGTACTCTTAGCAGTACTCTTTTTAGTTTTAACTGCACTATCTTTTTTACTATCAGCTTTTACTGCTTTAGATTTAGAACTAGATTTTGATGTACTTTTTGCTTTAACACCTAGTTTTTTATTTTTAGCATACATTAAAACGAAAATTATTAATGCTGCTACCCCTAAAACTAAGAATAAGATTTTAACAACTATTTGATCAAAAGTTTCAAGTCCTAAAATAGAATTATTAATTCCATATAAAGTACCAGCAAAAGTTGCTCCATACATCCCCATAATAGTAGCACCAACAGTAGCACTTAATGCCACTAGCTTATCATAACCAATTTTAACAATGAATCCGATTAAAATTGGGAATACTATTAATAATCCTAAATCAAGACCAGAAACTGAAGAAATAACTGCCATTAAGATTATAATAGTAACAAGCCATGCTTTTTCCTTACCACTAGCTTTAGTAGTTAAGAAATCCATCATCTTATCATAAGCTCCAGTTGCTTTAAGTACTCCATAGAAAGCTCCTACTAGTAGTACAAATAATACAACTGTTCCAAAGCCTGAGAATGTTTCTAGAATTACTGAGAAAATTGGTATAATTCCTATTTGATATGAAACATCTGCTTCAGTTCCAGTAATACTATAAATTATAGGTACTATCCATGAAATAAGTACATAAGCTAATATTACTATTCCAATCGCTTTAAATAAATTGTTTTTTTTCATTTTCTTACCTCCTAATATAATTATGACATCTTTATTACAAAAAATAAAGAAAAAATTGTAAAAAAATCCCAAAAAGCTTTAAATTTCATCAAAAAAAGGACATTTTAGTCCTTTTTCTTCATAGTTGGAAATAAAATTACCTCTCTAATAGTTTCGCTACCAGTAAGAAGCATTACTAATCTATCTATTCCCATTCCCATTCCACCAGCTGGAGGAAGTCCATATTCTAATGCTTCCACATAGTCTAAATCCATTTCATTAGCTTCATCATTACCTAAATTCTTTTCCTTAACTTGAGCTTCAAATCTTTCATATTGATCAATTGGATCATTAAGTTCAGTAAAGGCATTAGCATATTCACCACCAGCGATAAATAACTCAAATCTTTGCGTAAATCTTGGATCTTTAGGATCTTTTTTAGCTAAAGGACTTATTTCAATAGGATGTCCTATTACAAAAGTAGGTTCAATTATAGTTTCCTCAACATATTTTTCAAAAAATTCATTAACAATATGTCCGTAACCAAAATGCTCTTCTACCATAATATCATGCTCTATAGCTAATTTCTTAGCATCTTCAAAACTCATATCATCAAAGAAATTAATACCTGTTTTTTCTCTTATCGCCTCAACCATATGAATACGTTTAAACTTAGGTTTTAAAGATATTTCATGACCTTTCCATTTTATATCATAAGTACCTAATACTTCTTTAGCTACATTACCAATAATATTTTCAGTAAGATCCATCATTCCCTCAAGATCAGAATAAGCCTTATATACTTCAATTGTTGTAAATTCTGGATTATGATTCTTATCCATTCCTTCATTTCTAAAAAGTCTTCCTATTTCATATACAGCATCCATACCACCAACTAAAAGCCTTTTTAAAGGAAGTTCTGTAGCAATACGAAGATACATATCAATATCTAAAGTATTATGATGAGTAACAAAAGGTTTAGCATTAGCACCCCCTAAAATAGTTCCTAAAATAGGAGTTTCAACTTCCACATAACCTAAATTATCTAAATAATGTTGAATAGCTCTAATAATTTTAGGTCTCATAAAAGCCACCTTGCGAGCTTCTTCATTCATAATTAAATCAACATATCTTCTTCTAAATCTTTCTTCAGTATCCACAAGCCCATGATATTTTTCAGGAAGAGGACGAAGCGCCTTAACTAAATGCTCATATTTATTAGCTCTTACAGTAAGTTCTCCCATATGAGTTCTCATAATAACGCCTTCTATTCCTACGATATCTCCAATATCACTTTTCTTGAAAACTTCATAAGATTCCTCACCAATATTATCAATCTTAACATAAATTTGAATTTGTCCATACTTATCTTGAATATTAATGAATCCTGCTTTTCCTTTACCACGTTTAGTCATAATTCTTCCGGCAATTGTAACAAAAGCATTCTCCTTTTCAAGTTCTAGAGCTGTAAATTCTTCATACTTTTCAAATATTTCTTTTGAATCAGAAGTAACATCAAATCTATGTCCAAAAGGATCAATTCCCATTTCTTCCAAATTCTTAGCTTTTTCTCTTCTTATTAATTCTTGTTCTGTAAATTGTCTCATATTATTCCTCCTTAAAATAAAAAAAGTTAATGATAAAAGGGCAAACTATCTCGCGGTACCACCTTTCTTATCATTAACTGATATCTCTAATATATAACGGTTAACCCGGGCCATAAGCCTTCTCCACAGTTTTTACTTCTTTATAGACTATTATTAAGGTTCCAGCAATCCTTAACTCTCTAAAAATAGTTCCTATAAATACCTGTACCAAAGTACCTGCTTCATCAAATTTACAAGCTTAATTTACCATTATTTTTTAAGTTTGTCAAGAAATTTTCAGTAAAATCAAGCAATATCACTATCTAATTCTTTTCTTAGTATCATTACTATTACTAAAGTGGCTAACCCCTCCGATGCTTTCTAACAAAATATCATCTTTATTTAAAATACCTGCATATAAATCTCCAGAAACAACTTTTAAATTATTTAAAGATTTAGTATCTTCTATTCTACTTATTACTAAATTTCCCCCAACTATAGAAAGATTATCTAATCCCTTAGAAGTAGTCAAATATGGAGCTTCAAAATTTCCTAAAACTATCGCAGGACAATTAAAATTGGTTGAAAGCTCCTCACTATTTATTTCAATATTTCCAACATAAACATAAGTTTTTTTCTCTAAATCTTCAGGACATATTCCTACCATCTCTCTAGGACATCCATATATCTTTCCATAATCACTTTTTTTATCACGATCTTTTTTTAACTTTAAAATATCTGCATCTTTACTCTTTCCAAAGCAATTAATTTCGCCATCTATCTCATATAAAAATCTTAAATCTTCCTTAGATAATTCCTCTCCCTCACTATTTTTAGATACTATTTTTTTCAAATATTCCATATCAGATAGCATCAAATCAAATTTTTTATCATGCTTAAATTCTTTAAGTTTATCTTTTACAACATCAAGAAATTCACTTTCAACATTCTGACTGGCATCACTTATACCTCTAATTTCTGTAACTTCATCATACTCAGTAACAACTGCTACTCTTGGCATTGTATAATTACCTTCACTATCTTTAGTATAATAAATATACGCATCTCCCACACTTAAATAATCAAAAGCATATGACTCCTCTTCAATACACCAAAAAGTAAATTTACCATCTATATCACTTTGTAACTTTTTATAATTAGAGCCTTGATTATACTTTTTCCATATACCATTATCAACCATTTTATTTTCCTCCTTAACTTTAAGTTCATTATTCCACAAAAATCTAGAATATATTTTCCCAAAGTTACCCTGTTTTACAAGTTTATTAAGCTCCTCATCATCGACTATAGTTCCACTATAATAAGATAAAATAGAATCTATTGCCCCTTTTAAAGCCTCTTCATCTAATCTCGGAAAAGGAGCCAAAGTCTTTTTAGTTCTTGTTCCAAAAGAATGTTTCTCATAGTCATAAAATCCTAACCTTACCATTCCTTGAAAAGCCCAATATCTAGCCCACATTGGATACGATATATCATCCCTCATCAAGTAATCAAGCCATTTATCCAATGAACTTTTTTGCCATTTTATCACTTTATTAATTTCATCTTTTTTAGAAAACACCACTCCTCTCTCTTTACAAATTCTCTTCTTCCTTTCCAAATAAGAAGAAGGAACATCTTCTCTTTTTATAATATATTTATCATAATATCTATTTTTTAAATATTTTAAAGCTCCCTTTTTATCTCTAGAAAAAACCTTGCCAGAGCTTTCTAATCTATCTAAATATTTTTGCACAGCTTTAAACTTATCATCTCCTGAAGAAGCCGAATGTTTAACAGCTTTTTTGTCATAAAGACCCTTGTCATAAAGCTTAAGCAAAAATCTTACTCCTTCGTCTACAGTATTTTTCATATTATCACCATCTCTATTTTACCAAAATAAAAACATATTAACAACATATGCTTTTACTTATATCATCAAGAACTTCTAAAAATTCTTCTTCACTATTACATCCTGTAATAATTTGTTTATACTTTTTAGCCCCAGGAATACCTTTAATATACCAAAGAGCATGAGTTCTAATTTCTAAAAGTGCCCTCTTTTCTCCATTATACTTTTTTAAAAGGTTATAGTGTCTTTTAATCATCTCTATTCTTTCCGAAATAGAAGGCTTATCTATAACTTTATTATTAGAAATATATTCTACACATTCTCTAATAAACCACGGATTTCCTAAAGTTGCTCTCCCAATCATAACAGCATCACATCCTGTCTCATCAAGCATTCTTTTGGCATCATAAATAGTTTTAATATCACCATTTCCAATCACAGGAATACTAACTGCTTCTTTAACTTTTTTGATAATATCCCAATCTGCTTTACCACTGTAACCTTGCGCCCTAGTTCTTCCATGAATACAAATAGCACTAGCCCCGGCTTCTTCACATTTTTTAGCAACTACTACTGCATTAATACTATCACTATCCCAGCCACTTCTTATCTTAACAGTAACCGGAATATTAACACTTTTAACAACCTCAGTAACAATCTCTTTTATTTTATCAGGATTTTTTAAAAGTGCGCTTCCTGCCTGACTTTTTAAAGCAATCTTAGGAACCGGGCACCCCATATTAATATCAATAATATCTGGCTGAAAATTCTTTTCAATATATTTAGCAGCACTAACAAAAGAATCAACATCGCTACCAAAAATTTGAATACTAATTGGACGTTCATCTTCATTAAAATTGATCAAATCAATAGTTTTTTCACTACCCATTTTTATTCCCATAGAACTAATCATCTCAGAATAAATAAGACCTGCTCCCATTTCTTTAATAATTGTTCTAAAACTAATATTAGATACTCCTGCCATTGGAGCAAAAACTATTCTATTTTTTATCTCTACATTACCTATTTTAAACACTATATCACTTTCTTTCTATAACCTTGCCCCTATTAACCAAAACTTCTTCACCATACTGATTAACAATATAATCATCAGGATTAACATAAAGATAATCCTCCTCCAAAGAAAATAAATCATCTGTAATCTTATATGAAAGCTTAGGATTACCATTGTTATTATCAATCTTATAAACTTTATAAAAAGGCTTAACTTCTCTAGAAATACCCATATAATCACTAAAATCTTCTATTTTTTCCCATTTAATATCAAAACTAACTCCATCATTACTAGAACTAACTAAAGAAATCTTAGCTTCATAATAAGGTTCAATATCTTGGTACATCATAGTACTAAGAGGAACTAAATTATTCTCTTCTAAAAATTCATTTAAAGAAAAACCATTACTAGAATAAAATTTAGCATCTTTATAATTATCAAAAGCTTCTAAAGAACCATCTTTAGAACAACTAACTAAACTAGAAGAAAGCAAAATTCCTAAGCATACTCCATATATTTTAATATTTTTTATATTCATCTTTTTACTCCAATCTCAAAATGTACTATTAATAATAACACTATTTTTTCAAAAGTCAAGAAATTTTATCCTCTACTTATTAAGTATACACAATTACTTTTTTAATTAATATCAAATACAACAATAAAAGAAGAGAATTACTTCTCCTCTTTGATTTTATTTTCTAACTCTTCTTTAGTCATTTTTGTATATCCTTTGATGCCTTTTTCTTTAGCAATACCTCTAAGTTCTGTTAAAGTATAATTATTATCATCATTTTCATCCTCTTCAAAAGGCATATGACCATGTTTTACTAAATAATCCATTTGTTCTTTAGTAAGAGTTTCATATTTAACTAAATTAGTAGCAAATAAATCTAATAAATCCTTATTTTCTTTAAGTACCTTTTCAGTTTTAGCATAACACTCATCAATAATTTTTCTTATTTCTTTATCAATTTCAAAGGCAACTTGATCAGAAAAATTACGTGATTTATTATAATCTCTTCCCAAAAATACACTAGATTCACTTTGTTCAAGTTGAACAGGACCAAGTTCACTCATACCATATTCACAAACCATTGCTCTAGCAATTTTTGTAGCTCTTTCAATATCATTTTCTGCTCCAGTAGTAATATCATCAAAAGTAAGTTGTTCAGCTACACGTCCTGCTAAAAGTGTACAAATAGTTTCTAAAAGTTCATTCTTAGTAGTATGAAATTTCTCATCCTCACTTTGAATATTAGTATAACCACCAGCCATACCACGTGGAATAATTGTAACTTTTTGAACAATATTAGATTTTTCTAATTTTATCCCTGCTACAACATGACCAGCTTCATGATAAGCTGTAATTCTCTTATCATGTTCACTAATTTGTCTACTCTTTTTAGCAGGACCCATTAATACTCTATCATGAGCTTCATCTATTTCACTCATTGTAATTTCACTTTTATCACGACGAACTGCAAGTAAAGCCGCTTCATTAAGTAAATTCTCTAAATCTGCTCCACTAAATCCAGAAGTTCTTTTAGCCAGATATTTTAAAGTAACATCTTTAGCAAGTATTTTATTCTTAGCATGAACCTTTAAAATAGCTTCTCTTTCTGAAACATCTGGAAGTGATACTGTAACTTGTCTATCAAATCTACCAGGTCTTAAAAGTGCTGGATCAAGTACATCTGGTCTATTTGTCGCAGCAATAATAATTATCCCTTCATTAGCACCAAAACCATCCATTTCAGTAAGAAGTTGATTTAATGTTTGCTCTCTTTCATCATGACCTCCACCAAGTCCTGTACCACGTTGACGACCAACAGCATCAATTTCATCAATAAATATTAAACAAGGTGCTGTTTGTTTAGCTTGTTTAAACATATCACGAACTCGGCTTGCTCCAACCCCTACAAAAAGCTCAACAAAGTCAGAACCACTTATATAATAAAATGGCACATTAGCTTCTCCAGCAACCGCACGAGCAAGTAACGTTTTACCAGTTCCTGGAGGACCTACTAATAAAACTCCCTTAGGAATTCTAGCTCCAAGTTTTTGGAATTTTTTAGGATTTTTCAAAAAGTCAATTAACTCTTTAACTTCATATTTTTCTTCAACTAAACCTGCTACATCATCAAAAGTAACTTTATCTTTATCAGAATGAAGTTTAGCTTTACTCTTACCAAAATCAAAAGATTTATTGGCACCTCCAACTTGTCTAGTTAAAAAATAAAAAGCAAATCCTATTAAAAGTACAAAAGGTAAAAAGTTAATAATTATATTTAAAATCGAAGAACCATCTGGATCTTTATTTACGGTAACTTTTAATTCATTTTGATTCTCAGAAGTATTTAAAATTTCTGAAACCACTGTATCAGTATATGGTACTTGTAAATTAAAAGTTTCATTTTGACTATAACCTTCTAATTTTCCAGAAATTACATATATACCAGAAGCTTGTCTTGGAGTAAGAGAAATTTCCGTAACCTTTCCTTCGTTTAAATTATTTATAAATTCATTATAAGTTAAATTATTTTCTTTGCTTCCTAACGAATTAAATATTAAAATAATTGCTATGAAAAAACAAAATATTAACCCATAAGAAATAAAACTTTTTTTATTATCTTTTTTCTTCATAATTCCTCCTTTTTAATAATACTTAAGTATTATATCACAGTTTTTATTCTTTGGAACATCAAATTTAGATTTTTTAAGACCTGGAAGCCAAATTATCCTATCTTTAGAATCCACCACTACTGGCCACAAATCTCTTTTACTAACAGGAACCTTACAATCAATAAAAATATCTTTAATTTTTTTAGTGCCATTAAGTCCTTTTACCTTCATTTTATCTCCAGATTTACGTGTTCTAACATGAAGAGGAAATTCCACATCACTTTTATTTATTCTAATATAATTGTTATTATTCTCTGAAGCTGATTCTAACACTTTAATATTTTTCCCATTAGGTAAATTAGCATAATCTAAAAGTTCAATTTCATAACTATCTATTTGTTCTGTTTCCCTAATAAAACCAAATTTATCATAGCTTTTTACTACTTTAACATTATTAGGTAAATATATATAACTATTAGATCTATTCGAAAAAATTAAACTCTTTATTAAATCAGTATGGACATCAGACACTAATAACAAATCATCAGCATAAAACTCTTCCAGTAAATTGTTAATAACCTTATTTTGAATAACTTCATCTAAAGCTTTAAATCTATTAATGTCAATCCAGTTATCATTATATAAAGTTTTAATAACTTCATCAGTCTGTTTATTTAAATAATCATCGTACATATTAAGCATATGACTATATTTTAAAAACTTTAAATGAACATTCTTATCTTCACTCTTTAAAAAAGGCAAAACTACCTTACGATATCTATTTCTTGTATATTTATCAGAAAAATTTGACTTATCAATAGCATACTCAATCTTATTTTTCTTATTATATTCCAAAATATCATCTTTAGTAACAGTAACCAAAGGTCTAATAATTTTATAATTATCCTTTATAAGTTCCATTTTAAACCCAGCATAACCACTTACAGTAGACCCTCTCACAATTCTCATTAAAACTGTTTCTATTAAATCATCACCATGATGAGCAGTCATTAAATATTTAGCTTCATATTTTTCTACTAAGTCTTCAAAAAAATTATATCTTATATTTCTAGCTTCATTGTGAAAATTATCATCACCATAATTTTTTATAATCATTTTCTCAAAAATTATCTTTTTCCTAGAACAAACTTTTTCAAGCCATTCCATTTCCAAATCACTTTCCTTACGCAATTTATGATTAACATGCGCACAAATAATAGAAATATCTTTGTCTTTACGAATCTTAAGTAATAAATCTAAAAGAGCCATAGAATCAGGACCACCAGAACATCCTAAAACTATTACATCTCCTTCATTTAACAAATTATTTAAATAATCTAAAACTTTCTTCATACAATCACCACTTATTAATTATACAATAAATTTAAATAGAAAAAAAATAACATAAATGTTATTTCATTCTAATAATGTACTCATCATCACCAGAATATAAAAATTTTTCTCTTGCATATTTAGCAATATATACTGGATCTTTAAGCTTATTAACTTCAGATTTTAAAATATCTTCTTCTTCTTTAAGTTCAGTAAGTTCCTTATTTAAATCTTCTTTCTCAGTTTTCATCGAATGAACTTCCCCGATGATAGTACCAATTGAATAAAAAAGGTAAGTATTTATAGCAAGACAAAACAATGTAACTAAACATATTCTTTTAACACGCTTTTTCTTAAGTTTTGAACGTTTTTTTGCCATAAACTCACCACCTTATACTATCTCAATTAAATCATAACAAACAAAACACATTTTTTCAACAATTACATCAAAAAAAGATTATATTTGACACTTAAACTTACCAAATATAAATCTAGACAAAACGAAACCTAAAATAATAAAAATCAAAAAATAAATATTTAAAATACCATCATTAATATTAACAATTCCCATAAAAAATACAATTGCCATTGTTAAATTAAAAATAATATTATAAAGAAGATTAAATTTAGAAAACACTAAAAATCTTTTAAATTTATAAAACAAAAAGTAGTAAACAAACCCCCATATAAAACAAAATAACAAAGACAAAACTTGCTCACTTAAAATCATTTAAATAATTTTTCAAAAACCGAAGATTTTGACCCTTTCTTTAAATTTTCTAAATAAGAAAAACTATCAACTTGTCCCTTAATAGAAACAATACCATCTTTCGTATCAAGTCTTACAATTTCAAGCCCAGAACCCTTAATAACTAAAAATCCCATATTAGTTTCTAATAAAAATTCCTCTTCATCAAAACTTTCAATTTTTAAAACCCCAGTAATATAAACAAGTTTTCTTTCATTAATACTAATACCATGATTATAACTAATATTTTCTGCAAACTTTTCCATAAATATATCCTCCTACCAAACTATATGATAAAAAAATATATTTATGATAAAAATAAAAACACCCTAAGGTGTTTCAACTATCCTATTCTTCAGCAGTCTTATATGCTTCTAAAATAGCTTCTTCAAATAATGTACGTGTTTCAGGATTAATTGGATGTGCTATATCACGATATCCCCCAGTAGCAGTTTTTCTACTTGGCATAGCAATAAATAATCCATTATCTCCTTCAATAATACGAATATCATGAACTGCAAAACAATCATCTAATAAAACTGATGCAATTCCTTTCATACGAGAGCCTTCCTTTTCAATCTTACGTACGTTTACTGATGTAATCTTCATCTACAAATCCTCCTTTTAAAAAGCAAACTGCTTCTAAGATAATTTTATATTATTAAAAAGAAAAATGTCAATAGATTTTACAACATTTATGCATAAAAAAAGCAAATATTTTAAATATTAACATCTAAAACCCCTATTAAAACATCAGAATAAGTAAAAGATTTATTAATTTCATCTACCTTAATAACAAATAGCGACTTATAACAGCTTATAATTATACCTTCAAATTCTTCAATTTGATTACGACTACCATTATATCTAAATTTTACTTTTTTTCCTTTTAAATCATTAATTTCTTTTTTTATTTTATCAATCATCTAGGATACCCCACATACATAGTGCCATTTGTAATTATTCCCCCTATTCCATCTTTTCCATACTTAGTCCTTGCTAATATTTTCATTAAATCAATTGGTTCATTTTTATTAGATAAACACACCGAAGAAGCTACTATTGCCGGATCTAATGCATGAATATTAATTCTCTTTGGACTAGAAGCAAAATTAGAACCAGCTTTTATAAGTTCTTCATAGTCAGATTGACAAGCACCCGCAATTATAATAAGTTTCTCATGATCCTTTTCATACTTTCTTGCAGCTTTAACAGCTTTTATAAAATTCTCACTATTTTTATAATTAGAAATAGACTTATAATCATCATTATTATTCTCATAATAAGCATCATGTCCCGTTATAACCAAAACATCTGGATTAATCTCTTCTAAATAATCAACAATCTTAGTATAAACTTTATCTTCACTACTGATAACTCCATAACTAACTATATTCATATTCTTATAAAATTCCGTACAACGATCCAAATAGCCTTTATCTCCATCAATATGCAAAATTTTTCCTGGTAAATAAAAATAATTATCTCGGTTAAGTTCTAAAAGCTCGGACATATTAGAAAGAAGAGTTCTATCCTCTTTAGTTATCTCCTCCTCACAATCCTTACAAATTTCTAAATCATCGATATAAGCATCAGCAATTAATCTAATATTAACTCCCTCTAAAATAACTATATTATTGTTAATATCTTTAATCTTAAACACCATATCATGATTATGAGACTTCCTTGTAACTAAATCTCCAATATTAAAAAGCATATAATCAACTCCTACTAATTATATGCTTAAACTATTTGAAATTTCACAAAATATAAAAATATCAATATTTTCCGCTCTAACACTTAAATCTAAATTATACCTAGAAAGCACTTTAGAAATAGTATCTAAATCATACTCTTTTAAATTATTTTTTAAAGTTTTCCTCTTAAATCTAAAACTATCTCTAACAAGTTTATAAAAAATTCTTTCATCTTTAACAAAATACTTATCCTTTTTTCTAGCAAAAGATATTATCAGACTATCAACATTAGGTTTAGGAATAAAACACTCTCTTTTAACAATAAAATTTTTCTTAATATCATATTTATAATTTAAATAAACAGTCAAAGAATTATACTCCTTGCTTCCTACTCTTGCACAAATTCTATCACCAACCTCTTTCTGAACCATTACTCTCATAAGTTCAAAATCTAAATCACTATCTATAATCTTTTCTAAAATAGAAGTAGTAATATAATAAGGTAAATTAGCTATAATATATAAAGAGTCATACTTAACTTTTATATCTTTTTTTATATCTCTTTTCAAAAAATCATCAAAAATTATATTACAATTTTTATAATCTTTAAGATTAGCTAAAAGTCTAGATTTAACTTCTAAATCTATCTCATATCCCAAAACATTATCAAATTTTTCACATAAAATCTTAGTTAATCTTCCATCTCCACATCCAATTTCAATAACTAAAGATTTTTCTTTAACATCTATATCATTAACAATTTTTCTAATAATATTATTATCTTTCAAAAAATTTTGACCATAACGTTTTTTAAATCTAAATTCTTCCATTTAATCACCATCAATATTTTATCACGGAAAAAAACAAACGTAAACAAAAAGAAACTAATCTATATCAGTCTCTTTCTCTTTTTTTACTTTCTTATCTTTTTTGTTATCATCCTTAATTTTTTCTTCTTCAACATTTTCCTTAGCTAAAACTTCTTTTTTTATATCTTTTCTGTTCATCTCTTTTTTAGAAGACTTTCTATCAATCAAACTACATAAAAGTAATACTACATTAGCACCACCGACCATATAAAGCATAGCCTGAATAGCAGATAAATTATCAGATAAAAATGCTGGGTTATAATCTATTCCATAACGATAGAATAAAACCATATTAGTATCAAACATAGAACGTAAACAAATAATAATTGTTACCACAAAAAGTAATACTGCCACTAAATTAAAAAGTAAACTTTTTGAAACATATCTAGATCTCGAAATTAAACTTATCAAAAAAGTAACAAGTACAAAAGCAAAAGGTATAAATACAAAAATAGCATCACTAAGAGGTTTTTCAAGTCTACCATAAGTTTTAATTATACTATAAAATACTAAACCAAAAGCTATAATAAATAAAATATATTTAAGAAAACTCAAAATCTTACATAAAATATCTCTCATTATCTATTACCTCCAAACTCTAGGACATACCAGTCAGCTATATCATCTAAAATTGAAACCATCATTTCATAATTACTAACTGTTAAATCAAACCAACTAGCAGTCTGATTATAAATACTAGATCTAAAAGTATTAGTAGAAAAACTATATGCACTATTACCAAGTCCCGCTTTTGTTAAATATTCTGCATTATTAATAACTATTTCTCTTTTTTCATCAACAAGTTCTTTAACATCATCAAATGTATCTGAATCTTTATACATCATTGAAATACTATAAGGAATAGAAAATAAACAACTATTATTATATTCATTTAAAATCTTGTTATTAGCATTATAAATATCTACAACATTAACAAAAGATCCATCCTTTAAATTATTAAACTTATCCTCATCAAATATTTTTTTACAACCCATATAATAATCATATATAGGCTTAGCAGTAGTAGCATAACTAACATTATCTACATCAACCGAATTCATTTTTTTATCAACGTCATCTAAAACTTCCATATATTTTAGATAACCATCAGAAGAAGAAACATTAACCTCATACTGATATGAAACTTCCTTATAATGATAAATATTTACAATAAACAAAAAAGAAATAAAAGCAAAAGCTATAATTAACACACTATTTGCTAATACTTTCAAAAAATCAATAAAAAATTCTCTCATTATAACTACCTCCTCACACACTTATATTAACTTTAAAACTAAAGCTAACAGCATCATTTACTTTATCAGACCAAACTTTAAGAATTAAATTATCACTAGAATTAGATTTAATAGTAACATTTTTAATAACGTTAACTTCATTGTTCTCGAAATTACCTGAAGCAATTTCTATATTATTACTAACTAAACTATAAGAAATAAGATTAAGAACATTTTCATTCCCATCATAATTATTATCAATAACTTCTACTTTATAATCAATATCAACAGGATTTTCATTACTTACTTTTAAACTATAACTAAAAGCATTAGTAGAAGAATCATAATTCTTAAAAGATTTTATATTTCCTCCATAAGAGCTATTAGAATGAGAAACAAAAATATCATACCTAGTTATACTTGTATCAGCACCTTCTTGATTTTTAATATCTTTATCTAAATATATAAAACCAAAAAGTGCTGAAATAACTGCTAAAATGATTAAAATAACTGCTAACACAATCAAAATTCTAATTCTTACTTTATATTCCGAAGATTGAACATAAACTACATCATTCTGATTTTTTTTATCATATAGCTCAATCTCTGGAATCTCTTCATCAAACATAAAATCTTCATCTTTTCTAAAGTCATTTTTCATCATCATCCAGCACCTCCTTTAGTCTCTTTTTTGCATCATCTGTTCTCTTATCTTTTTTCAAAATAGAAACACTTTTTTTAGCTGTACGCCTACACAATTTCATAATGTCATAAATAACAATTCCCAAACAAGGAAGAAGCACTGCAACAATCCAACCAGTTCTAGAAACTAAAAATTGTTGAATATAACCAGCTTTTGGTATTTTTAATATAACTTTACCAAGAACATTATCGCCATCAACTATTTCCCGATCCGCAGCATTATTATTATCTCCTTTAGTTTGATAAGAAAAGCCATCATTAACTAAAAAAGAATCAGAAACACGGTGAGTAACAGTAATTCCGCCATTTACTTTAGAAACAAAAGTAATTACATCACCTTTATTATATTGATTATTATCATTTTTATAAGTTATTACCACATCTCCAGCTTTAATAGTAGGATACATACTTTGCGTTAAAATAGTATAAAAATTTATTTTAACTTCACCAAGTTTATCATTACTAGCTAAAAAATTAACTCTTATAATATAAAAAATAATTAAAGCAATTAAAAGGATTAAAACTACAAAAATAGCAGATGAAATAATTTTTAATACTCTATTAATTATCTTTTTCACAATATCATCCTCTCAACCTATTTATAATAAGCATCTACCACTACCTTACAAGCAAATTTTCGAACCTTTTCATTTATATTTGCATCTTTACTAAGCCACATTCTAAATTCATAATCTGCCTTATAACTACTGTCAACTGTTTTTCTATATAATACTTTTGCGCCATTACGATATTTACTATCAGGCAAACTAGAAATAGAATTAACTTCATTATTTAAAACAGATACACCTTTCTTATTTTCAGTTAAATATACTCTCACATCTTTAGCTGAAATAGTATTTCCAGAAATAGGAACAAGAGAAATTTCATAAACCAAAGTCCCTTTACTAGAAGAATTAAACTCTGCAACAACATCAAAATCAAAATATTGTTTATCTCCAGTTAAATTTTTTCCAACCTCATCTTCTGTAGGAAATACATTACTCATATTTATATAATTAGAATGTTCATTAAAAGTAAACAAAACCGAACCAGAATCTATTCCAGGATCTGTAGAAGGTTTATCATCTCCAGTACTAATATCTTCATCATCCTTATTATCATTGGAATCTATTTCATTATCAGTAACATCACCAGTTTCATCCTTATCATTAGGAATTTTGTCTTTATCTGAATCTTTATCATCATCTTCATCTACACCAACATCAATACCAACTTCAATAGCATTCTCGGAAGAACCATTAAAATACGTATCAAAAACAGCAAAAGATATAGAAGATACTAAAAAAATAAGAGCTAATAAAAACAGTAATAATAAAATAAAATATTTCTTATCTTCTTTACTAGTATCAACCTTTAATATTTCATCAGCAACTTCATCTGCAACAACTTTTTCATCAAAAGAAAAATTATCCTGATTTTTATTTTCCATAACACTCACCTATTATAACTTATACTACTATATTACCACAAAAGAAATAATTTTAAAAGAGAAAATAACTATATTGACAAAAAAAAACTTCCAAAGAAGTTTTTTATATTATTAAGCTTGAGCAGCAGATACACCAACTTTAAAGCTAAATGTTTCAGATTTTGTTGTTTTCTTAACATTTTCAGTAGTTTGACCTTCATCAGTTGGTAAATCATAAGTATCAGCAACATAAGCAATAATAGTATAATTATCAGTTTGTCCACTTGCTGTAATTGTTCCACTAGTTAAAGCATAGTTACTAATTAATCCATTAGTTCCAGCTTGATCTTGTAATGAAGCAATTGTAACTCCAGCAGTTAAATCTGTATTTTCTGCTCCATGAGTACCAACAATTACATTACCTTCACCATCAAGTAAAGCAACTTTAATATGTTCAGCAGTTAAAGTTTCACCTGCTTGAATATTAGTAATTCCTAAATCATATTTAATTGACATAGAAGCATTACTATAATCTGCAGTAACTCCAAATTCAGCTTTATTTTTAGATTGTGCCACTCCTTTTTCATCACTCATTGGATATTGATTAGTAACAGTAAAATTATTGTCAGGATCAAAATTCATACTAACTGTACCAGTAGTAATGACATTTTCTTTTGAACCAGTTCCTGTAAATGAATACATTGCGAATGAAACACCTACAACTGCAATAACTAATACTAAAATACCAACAATTGATAGAATTAGCGTTTTCTTGTTATTTTCCATTTTTATCTCCTTTCACAAATTTTCAAAATTACTATAATTCCAATTAAGCAATAGGAGTTACAGTAGAATCAACATTAACTTTTGCTTTGTAAGTCTTTGAAGTATCACTAGAAACAGCTACATCTTGATCAATCCACATTCTAAGAACGTAATTAGATGTTTTTGCTTCTTCACCAGTAGTAGTATAAACATCTTGTGTACTATATAAAGTCTTAGAATCACCACGTGTTTCATAATTAGCAAGTGCAGAAATCTTAGTAGGTTGAACAACTGGAGATCCATCTTTAGTCAAATAAACCTTAACTTCATCATCAGTTAAAGTACTTTCAGCTACCTTAGTTAAACTAATAGTATAAGGTACTGTAAGAGCATTATCAGCTTTAGTAGAAACAGTAAAATCAAATGTATTACCTTGACCACTTAAAGCTTTACCTTCTTCATCTGAAATAGGTAATGCATCTGCTATATTAATAGCATTACTTGGTTCAGTATAACTAACCATAATAGTACCAGTTGCAATTGAATTAGAATTAGATGAATCAAAAGTAGTTTGATAAATTGCAAATGAAATTCCAATAACAGCAACAACTAAAATAGCTACCCCTAATACTGACAATAGTACTTTCTTTTGACTATTTTCCTTCATTTCCATACATATCCTCCTTTACTATAACAATAGTACAATATCTTAAATCAAAAATCAAGAGGATTTCATAATTTTGTTAATCCTTCGTGAATTTTCATTTGGAATTCCGTTTTTAAGTAAAAAACTGAAATAAGTCTGAT
>URXR01000022.1 GCA_900551925.1 uncultured Mycoplasmatota bacterium
ACCTTTGTTTGTTATCCACATTATAAATCGGTATCATTTTAACTAATGTTTAACATAAAAGTTTTAAAAATTTCTGTAAAGAGTTGTATATTTTTCTTATCATGACAAATAAAATAATCATTAGTAATATTTTTAGGCTTTGATGTTATAAAATTAATATTATCACTATTAAGAACTTTTCCTATAAAATCAGGATGTTTATTACAAATATCTTCTTTTATTTTAAATATTTCTTCATCCATTATCAAGTACTCATTATTATTATAAAAATTATCAAAACTGATTTCCGTAATAGAATTATATTCTTTTTTTAATAAATAAATTTTTATCGCTTTTTCGATATTTTCAAAAGGAAACAAATTATTTGATAATTTATAAATTTGAAATAAATCCAATGAAATATACTCAAAAATATTAGAAGTGCTACTCAAAATAAAATGACAATTGAAATTAGAAAGCTTATTAATTTCAGAAAGAAGTTCTATAATTTCATTAGAACTTAAATAAGCATCAAAATTATCTATAAAAACAATATTAACAACATTATTAGATTTTTTGAATTCTGTAAAATATAGTTTATAAAGCAATTTTTTCTTCATAGACTTAGTAATTTGCTCACTATTTATTAAAATATTATCAATATAAATATTAGTAAATTTATCTATTACAGAATTTACATCTGGGATTTCGATATTAAAAGAAATATTATCTTCGGAAACCTTATTAATTTTTTTGTTTAATAAAGAATTAACTTTATTATCTATTACATCAAATATTTCGTTAGTATAATTGATTATTTTTGTTTCATTTATTTTTGTTATAATATCACTATATATTATTTGCTTTAAATAATTGTTTTTAGAAAATTTAAATTGATTAATAAAATCACTCTCTTCATCAATAAATATAACATTTAAGTCATTATTATTTATTCTATTTCCATTTACCATAACATTATTACTTTTATTAATAATTTCATTAAATAAACCTTTTATAAAACTTCTTTTATATAGAGAGTCTTGACCAAAAAATATAATATTATTCTTCAAATTTAGAGAATAACATTGATTATTAAACTTAAAAGTTATTTCCATAATATACCTCCATATCAATTATAAAACATAGTACAATCAAATAAAATATACAAATTAATAATTTTATGATATAATTGATTTGAGGTTACAGAACCCTGTTAATTTTTAGTAATGTATGACAATAACATTCTATTGTCAGTAATCCATGGTGTTACAGAACCCTGTTAATTTTTAGTAATGTATGACTTTTTTATTTATCGTTATTAAATTATTTGAGTTACAGAACCCTGTTAATTTTTAGTAATGTATGACTAGTTTTAAAGTTTCTTCTGATGTTGGTTTGTTACAGAACCCTGTTAATTTTTAGTAATGTATGACATTGTAATATTTGAACAAAATAACGATACAGTTACAGAACCCTGTTAATTTTTAGTAATGTATGACATTATTAAATTATTATAATGTAAATAAGAGTTACAGAACCCTGTTAATTTTTAGTAATGTATGACTAAAAAAGAATTGTCTGTAGTGAGATTAATGTTACAGAACCCTGTTAATTTTTAGTAATGTATGACAATATTTATAAATTTATCTATGTCAATATAGTTACAGAACCCTGTTAATTTTTAGTAATGTATGACTTCAGGGATTGTTTTAATGCTATTTGATTCGTTACAGAACCCTGTTAATTTTTAGTAATGTATGACGAGATAAAGAACAAATAGAACAAATAATAGGTTACAGAACCCTGTTAATTTTTAGTAATGTATGACTTTTAATCCAATAGATTTAATAGAGGTAGGGTTACAGAACCCTGTTAATTTTTAGTAATGTATGACTATTATCTATTAATTTAGCATTTTTAACTCGTTACAGAACCCTGTTAATTTTTAGTAATGTATGACATGAACAAATTCAAAAAGAAACTGAAAAAGGTTACAGAACCCTGTTAATTTTTAGTAATGTATGACAAATAGTTGCTATGGTTGATACTCCTTCGTGTTACAGAACCCTGTTAATTTTTAGTAATGTATGACGAGCTTTATCCGCTAAAGTCATAGTATTTTGTTACAGAACCCTGTTAATTTTTAGTAATGTATGACGTTTATCCCAAAAGTTGGAAAGGAACTAATGTTACAGAACCCTGTTAATTTTTAGTAATGTATGACTGGCATATTCATTTGATAAAACTTGTAACTGTTACAGAACCCTGTTAATTTTTAGTAATGTATGACATTAGCTATTCTTGTTACTTCATTTTGGTTGTTACAGAACCCTGTTAATTTTTAGTAATGTATGACACTACATGACACGTTTTTTGTGAGATTATGGTTACAGAACCCTGTTAATTTTTAGTAATGTATGACGTAATACTGTAGATCAAGGAGTGATTGCTCGTTACAGAACCCTGTTAATTTTTAGTAATGTATGACATCTTCAATAAACATTTTTTTATGATAACAGTTACAGAACCCTGTTAATTTTTAGTAATGTATGACATCTCCTTTGCTTGAACTTGTTTTAGGTGTGTTACAGAACCCTGTTAATTTTTAGTAATGCATTGGTATTCCTGTCGCTTTATAATTATCATCTAAAAATTTTTGCCATGTTGGTTTAGGAGTTATGGATTGTCGGCTATCTTTTGTATTTTCAGATAAGTCTTCTATGTTGTTAAGAAATAAATTGATATCCCCTCCAGAATAATCAATTTGTTGGTCATTCATCATATCGTATCTTCCACCAACTTCATGATTAGATATTCTAATAGTTAAATTACCATCTAAATTTCCGTGTTTTAGAAAATCTTTCAAATCATAACTATCATATCCATTTTTTATTAAGAACTCTTGTAAAGTTTTATTTTTTAAAGCTTCTGCGTTAATATCTATATATGTAGATATACTTTTTTTACTAGTGTCTATATGTTTTATGTCTGTTAATTTTGATAAATTATCGATAAAATCATTTATTTTTATCAAATCAGGAAGTGCTTTTTCTATATCTTTTATTGCTAAATCTTTATCAATGTTACTTTCTAAATATCCAACTTGTTCCTTTATATACTCGTTATTTTTTATAAAATCACTAGAATCATTTATTTTTTTCATTATATCTAGTTGTGCTTTTGAATTTGAATTTTTAGTACTATTTGATACATAACCTTCTACTTCTAAATCATAAAATTTGTTCATTTTATCATCGATAGTTTCATAATCTTCTTCAGTTAGTTCTCTACCATTTTTAGTTTTAAACATTTCGTGGATTTCATCCATCATTGCATTATAATTGTCGCTACCATATTCTACAAAACCATCATTTTCAAATTCATGTATTTTGTCATTAATTATTGTATCTAAAGATAATTTTTTTATATCTTCTTTGCTTTTTTTACTTTTGTCTTCAATTCTATTTTTATATTTGTCATCTAGTTCTTTATAAATTTTTTGAAACAAATCATCGTTAGCAATTAAATCTATTCCGTAATCAGTTGCTAATTCACCTCTCATTTTCCTAAAAGAACGTTTTGACTTGAGACCTTCATATGTTTCGATATCATTTACGTACACAAGTTCAGCTATTTCTTTTAGATATTGGTCTATTTTTTCTCTCATTATTGTTTCTGTTTCTTCCAAAGAAAAAGAACTATTATTTAGTTCTTGTGTATTATTTGTATTTTCTTGAATAGAATATTTAGTAGACACCTTATCAGATTTGACATTTTTGTTGGATTGTGATATAGTGTTTGTATAAGGAAGCACTCCTCGAGATTTACTCGTAGGTGCTTCTTTTTTTATTTTGTTTAATAAATCTGTGTCTTTCGCTAAATTTCTTTTTGCATATGCTACATATGTTCCATCATTTAACTTTGCAATGGAAAAAGTTAAGTTATATGCATTGTTTCCATCATACAATTTTACTTCCCTTGTATCGAAAGATTTAATTTTATTTTTTTTTATGTCTGTTCATATAGTCTGGTTCGTTTGGACTAATGTTGTCAGAATTTTCTAATAGTTCAACAATATTTTCATTTATTTTATTATTTACTGACTTAATATTATTTACATTTTGATAGGTGGGATATCTCTTGAATAATTCATTATATACATCTTTATTATTTGGAAGCGATTTAATAATAGTAGCCTTAATACCGTCATTAAACTCTATTGTTTTACCCACTAAACTATTGAATATTTCCCTTTGTGTCATAGGAGTTCCATCAGGTTTGGTAAAAAGATTGTCCTCTGCTTGTATATAAGTTGTTCCATCGCTTAATGTTTGTTTACTATACATATTTGCATGTAGATTATTATTTTGTGTTCTATAAGCCTCTCTCCATTTTGTTTCTAAATCTTGAACAAAGTTTCTATATCTTCCATCTTTAGTTAATGTATTTAATAATCTTTTAATTTCTTCATAAATAGTTTTGATTATGCTTTTTGATTCTTCTGTATTTTGCATTGCTAAACTATTTATAAATTCTTGATTTCCTAATAATTGTCCTGATATATCTGCTAATACTTCACTTGATACATCTTCACTATTATACGTTTGTTCTAAACTTTTTAATGCATTTTTAAATGTTGGATTTTCTCTAACAAAATTTGGATTTTTTCTGGCAAAATTCATTACGAATTTTTTCATGGAACTATTTTCGATAGCATGGGTTACTTCATGAACTAATAAAAATTCTACTGCTCTATTAGAATTAGGATTTAATCTTATTTCTACTTCTCCGTTTTGATTAGTAGTTGCTAAGCCTCCTACATTATTTCCTATATTAGGGTCTAGAATAATATTGTAATCTTTATCTTTTATAATTTTTTCTATCAAGTTTTTAACTTCTTGACTTTCTTTAGAATTATCCCAATATTCACTGGCAGTTTCTCTAAATATTTCTATTTTATTTGTATTAGTTGTTGGTTGGTTATTACTTGATAGTTCTTTTAATGAATTATCTAAAGTACTAAGTCTATTATTGTATTCTTCTTCGGTTATTTGATTGTTATTAAACTCTTCATCTAATATTTGTTTTTCGACTTCTATTTCAGTAATGGGATTGGCTTTATTAGTCTGTATTTCTTGAGTAAATGTTTTTAATCTATTAGAAAGATTGTTAATTTCTTGTTCGTATTGCTCTTCAGTTATTATTCCATTTTGAAAATTGTTTTCTAGTTCTTGTTCTTGAAGTTGTCTTATTTTAGATTCCTGTATTATTTGAAAGATGTATAATTATATTTTGTGTGCTATTATTAATATGTAAGGAGGTGAAAATAGTGATTACAATTAAAAAAGTCGGACTTGATATTGAAACTGCAGACCGACTATATGAATTAGGAATTGCTGTTACTATTAAAAACGGAAACCTAATTCTTGAGAGAGAGGAGTAATTCCTCTTCTCTCTAAATATTATAATTGTAATCGTAAAAAAATGCAAGACAAAAATAATTTAATAAAAAAGAATATATAGCAATGAATTAAAAAAGTTTATAAATTACATATCATAAATTTATAACAAAACTATACTTAGACATTGAAATATCATGACTTTCAAACTATAATATATATATAAATCAGTACACCGACTATAATCAAAGAGGTTAGTTTTTAATCTTATTTTACAAAACATACCATATAAATATTTTCTATTTTTTTATAATAACTATTTCTGTAAATTGACTTTTTGTCGTTTAAATCATATTTTGGAGTAATCCCATCAAATATATATTCTTTTCTTTTTTATAAGTTTTACCATTGAGTCTTCAATTAGTTTATTTTTGAAATTTTAAATGTAACAATTCTTATAAGAATAAACTAAATGAAGCATTGCTTTAGATAAAACAAAAATTTAAGTATATTGCATTTCATCAAAAACATGGTAAAATATATCTTGAATTGGAGTTCAAATAAAAGTTAATTAAAAAAATAAAAAATATGCTACAATAATAGAAAAAGACAATAAAAACTATGGAGGGTAAGTCTGATGATAAAAAAATTGCTTCTAAAAATAAAAGAAAAATATTTAATTACAGAGAGAAGAATAATCTTCGAAGAAGATACGAAGGACAAGAACTAGACAATAGCCTCTTTCTATTGAAGAGTTAAATACTATCATTAACGACAAAACACATGATTTTGATAAAAGAAATATATTAATTAGTTCAATTATTTTGTAATAATATCCGTTTGAAATAACATATTCTTTACTTGCTTTGCTTGTGTTTCAAAAATATTTTTCTTTCTTTTATTATTTTCTCTAATATTCTACTGAGTTTTTTATTTAGATAATAAAGCAATTAACACACCTCAGTATCTTTATTGTCTAATTAAGGAAAAAGCTATCTTTTTTAGTCGTTGTACTTACTAGAAACTATTAAGTCATAATACAAACATCTTCTTTGGTGCTAATCATCAAAATCATCTGGTGGAGTTTTACCATTAATTATTAAAACATTTTCTAAAACATCTTCTTCAACTTTTAATATTTTGCATAAATGTTTTTTTATTTCCTTGATTTTCAATAATTCATTATACATATTATTTCGAAGCTCGTTAAAAAAATCAGCTTCTATTTCTATCAAATCATCCATGCTTTTTGCATTCATTATTTTTTCTTTCATTTTTAATCACTCACTCTCTTTATAAAATTATATCATGTCACTCTAAATATTTTTAATAAACAATTAATAAATTAATAGTATATTATAGTAAAACATGAGTACATGACATAATAAAGCAAAGAATTTTAAAGGCTTAGCAGGTAATGAAAATATAAATATAGCATCTCATAATCCACTAAAACTTTTAAAAACTATAGATGATACAACATATGAAAACGTAATAAAATAACTAGAAAACTATGAAAAAATAATAAAAAATGATAAAATAGAGAATGCAATAGTTATTACTAAAAAAGGAAAAGTATATCATTGTTTTGGAAATGAATCGAATGTGTGGCCTGATATTGATTTAAAAGAAGAATTAAGGGGTTCATATGTTACACATAATCATCCAGATATTAAAGAAAACATAAATACTTTTACAGTCCAAGATAGAAACTTATTTTATAATAGTAAACTTGAAGTATTAAGAGGAGTGAAAGGTGATTATATATTTGAAATGAACAAAGATAAAGACTTTAAAGAAAAGATACCATCAATATCACAAATAGAAGAAAACCAAATGGATATAGACTATTTAGAAAAATATAAGATATTCATCACATAAATATGATATCGGATATAAGAGGTGGAAAAATGACTGACAAAGAAAAATATGACATAATAGAAAAAGAAGTTGATGAAATGTATACAATTTTTTTTGAAGAAGAAAGAAAACAGAAATTCAAATCCGAAATAGAAGCAATAGAATTTTCACATAAATTTCATGAAAAAATAGTTGCTCATATAAAGAAAAGAAAAAAAGAGTTAGGATTATACACCAAACAATAATCATAGATATTATAAAATATTGTTAGGATAAGGAAATAGAATAATGGAAAAGAAAGATAAGTTAAAATATGGTAATTCCCTAGAAACACAATTTTGGAACGATAATGTAGAAATAGATAAAGATAATCCCCTTTCCAAACTACTAGATAGACTATGGAATAGCAAAGAAGATTATATGCCAACTGAAGAAGAATGTAAACAATTCGAAAGAGAAGAAAAAGAATATTATAAAAATAAAAAAAGTAACAACACCAAATAAAGTGTTTTTTATGTTTCCAACTTATTTTTACTCAATTAAATATAACTTATAAAAATAAAAAAATTCTGCAAGCAATAAATAAAACCAATAATTTTATATAAATCTTAGGTATCTCCTCTATTTAATACAAAAGTACAGTAGAAAGTATTAAAGGAGGAATAAAAAATGAAGAAAATAAATAGAATACTTTTTATTGTATTAACATTTGTTCTAGCAATAATCGGAATAGAAAAAGTTAATGCTGACACCTATAAGGGGAGAATATACGATGTCTATCATCCAGAGTCAGGTTTCACAGTATTTGCTGAAGAATCAAATGGGTGGATGGATTATAACAGCTGGATGATAAAATCTTCTCTTGATGATAGAATTTATTACTGTATCGATCCCGCAGTAGCTCTAGGATCAGCCCCAGCTGGCTCTTTCAGCATCATAACAGGTGATAACAATATCATCGGCAAATCCAACTTAACTAAAGCAAAATATGAAAAAGTGAGACTTTTAGCATATTATGGATATGGTTATAAAAATGGAACCATTGATCACACTTCTAAAAAATGGTATGGAATAACCCAAGTCATGATTTGGAGAGTAATGCGACCAGATCTTACTTGGACTTTTAAAGCCAGTAGAAATGGAACACCTAATAACAATTTATTTAAAGAAGAAGTAGCAGAAATAAATAAATTAGTAACAAACCATGGCAAAACATCCAGTTTCAAGGATAAAAAAGTAAAACTTCTAATTGGAGAGTCTATAACCCTAACAGATACCAATAATGTTTTACAAAACTTTTCTAGAGTAAATAATCCTAAAAATGTAACCGTAAAAGAAAATGGTAATAAACTTACAATAACTGCTAATAAAAATGGAACTGAAGCTATAAACTATAACTTCAGAAACGGCATAGCAAATCAAGTAGCACTCCTAACAAGCCCAACATATCAAGATGTAATCATAAGAGGAAAACCTATAGACTTACCATATTTTGGCATACAAGTTGAAGTAACCGGAGGAACAGTAAATCTTCAAAAAATTGATGCCACAACTAATAAAAATAAAGCGCAAGGAGAAGCTACTTTAAAAGGAGCCATATACGAAATATATGATTCTGACAATAATCCTGTAGGACAAATTACAACAGATGAAAACGGTCAAGGAAAAATTATTCTTGATTATGGTAAATATTCTATAAAAGAAATTAAAGCTCCAAAGGGTTATAATTTAAGCGATGAGGTATATGAATTTGAAATAACTAAAGAAAACACCAATGTTAATATCGAAGCTAAAGACCAAGTTATTACTGGAAAATTATTATTAACTAAAACTAAAGGCGGAGCAGGAGAAAACTTCACCAAAGAAAAAAATGCCACTTTCAATATATTAGACTCTAAAGACAATGTAGTAGAAACCATAACTACTAATAAAAATGGTCTAGCCATAGCGCTTCTTCCCTATGGTACTTATACAATCCAGCAAATAACGGGAGAAGAAAACTATGTCCTATCAGAAGATATCAAAGTTTCTATAAAAGAAAACAAAATATACGAAGTAAACATCAAAAACTTAAAACTTAGCAAACTAGAATTTACTAAAACTGATTTTTCAACTGATAAACCATTACCTAATACTTTAATTGAAATATATAAAGATGATGACAGTTTAATATATCAAGGTCGAACTGATAAAAATGGTAAAATAGAAGTTCCTAATCTTAAAATCGGGAAATATTACATCTTAGAAAAAGAAGCACCTAAATATTATCGTTTAAATACTGAAAAAATGCCTTTCGAAATAACAGAAAATGGTCAAATAATAAAAGTTACTATGCAAAATAGACGAAAAGAAGGTAATTTAGAACTAATAAAAATAGATTCATTGACTAAAAAACCACTAGCGAGTTCTCTAATAGAAATATATTTTACTGAAACAAATGAAAAGGTTTTTAAAGGAAAAACTGATAAAGATGGGAAAATATTTATCGAAGGCCTACTAGCAGGTAATTATTGTATTTATGAAAGAAAAGCTCCTTTAGGCTATGAACTATTAAATGAACCTATTTGTCTAGAGATAAAAGAAGAGAATGAAACAGTTAAAATAACTATTCCTAACGATAAAATTATAAATGTTCCAGATACGCATCTTGATAAACTACCAATTATAGCTATATTAGGAATAACATTTATAATAAGTGGAGTAACGCTTTTACTATATGCAAAAAAGAAAAGCTAACTTAATACTAGCAGCAATCCTCATCATACTTCTAGGTTTAGTCTTCCTTTCAATAGATTTATATTCTAGTTATCAAAAGTCCAAAGAAGAAAAAGAAAACCTAGCTAATTTTTTTGACAATTTCTCATTAAATATTGATAGAATTAACAATTTAAAAAAATTAAATCCTCAAAATAGCTCAAGTAATTCTCAAATAACCAGTTATATCGCGGTCCTCGAAATACCTAAAATAAATATTAAACAAGGTTTAGTAAAACAAAGCTCCACTTTAAATGATGTAAATAAAAATATTGAAATATTAAATGGCTCCATGCCTAATCACCAAAATAGTAATCTAATATTAGCCAGTCACTCCGGAACTAGTCCCGTTTCCTATTTCAATAATCTTCATCTTTTAAATAAAAATGATAAAATTTTTATTTATTACAACCATCATAAATATCACTATAAAGTAATAAAAAAATATGAAATACCTAAAAATGGTAAACTAAGAGTAGCTTCTTATCCAAATGAAACTTTATTAACTTTAACTACCTGCAGCACCACTTCTAATAATCAATTAGTGGTCATTGCTAAACAAATTGCTAAACAAATTTCCTAAAAAAATTGTTTAGTACTCAAAAACATGTTATAATGACCTCGGAGGTTTATGTTATGAATAAAAGTAAAAGCACCCTTATTTGGGGGTTAATAATAACAATAGTAGGAGTAATTTTTCTAGGAAATAGTTTAAATATTTGGAATATTAGTATTTTCTTCAGAGGATGGTGGACTTTATTTATAATTGTGCCATCCCTAATTGGACTTTTCAAAAAACAAACTATCGTCTCTTCAATTCTCGGACTAATCATTGGTATCTTATTATTTCTAGCTTGTCAAGATATCATACAATGGCAAATGGTTGGAAAAATCTTTATTCCTCTTCTTATAATTGTCATTGGTATCTCTTTAATTGTTAGTTCTAGTATAAAAAAAAAGATAAAAAATAAAAATAATCCTGAGTATATTAGTATCTTTTCAGGACGTGATGAGAAATTAACCGGAAGCTTTAAAGGAGCCAATATCATTTCAATTTTCGGAGGAGTAGATTTAGACTTACGAAAGACTGAAATAAAAGATGATATAACTATTGACTGTTTAACTGTTTTCGGTGGTATTGATTTAAAACTTCCTTCTAATGTAAAAGTAAAATTAACTGGAACTCCTATTTTCGGAGGAGTAGAAAATCTAAAAGATGATGAAAATGAAAAAGCTCCTACCGTAACTATTAATTACATTTGTATTTTCGCTGGTATTGATATTAAGTAAGTTATTAAAAATAGTAACTTACTTTTTAAATTAAAATAACTTTTCTAAATATTATATTAATGATAAAATATAATAAGAAAGGAACAATCTAATAAATAAGATTGATTAAAGTGATAATATGATAACAGTAATAAAAAATGGTACAGTTATTACCATGGATGAAAAAAGATCAAAAAAACATGAAAAATTAGACATAGTTATTAAAGATGACAAAATACTTAAATTAGAAACTAATTACCAAGGAGAATATGATAAATTAATTGATGCTACAGACAAAATCATCATGCCCGGACTTATCAATGCTCACACCCATTTAGGGATGAGTATCTTCAGAGCCACAAATGATGATTTAACATTACAAGAATGGTTAGAGAAAAAAATCTGGCCTATTGAGGATAAAATGACTGATGAAGATGTTTACCTATCAGCTTTAGTATCTTGTTTAGAAATGATAAAAACTGGAACAACTTGTGCTAATGACATGTATTTTGGCTATAAAGGCACCATGAAAGCTATTACTGAAACTAAATTAAGAGTAGTAGCATCAAGATGCCTGCTAGGAAATATGGATGCTAAATCCTTAAAAATGATTGAAGAATTTAAAGACTTAATTAAAACTTATCAAAACAATCCTTTAATAACTTTTGCCGTAACCCCTCATTCTTTATATACTTGCAGTAAAGACTATTTACAAGAATGTTTAAAACTATCAAAAGAATATAACTTACCAGTTCATACTCATTTCTGTGAAAATAAAGAAGAAGTAACAACAATCACTAATACTTATCAAACAACGCCAATAAATGCTCTTAAAAAACTAGGCTTTTTAGACCAAAAACTAATTCTCGCTCATGCTACTTTTCTAGATGAAGCAGATTTAAAACTTTTACCAAAAACAACTTCGCTAGTAACTAATCCCATAAGTAACTTAAATCTAGGCTGTGGCATTGCTAACTTAACAGCATATCAAAAGCATAATATAAATATAGCCTTAGGAACAGATGGCCAAGGAAGTGGCAACAACTTAAATTTATTTAAACATATGTCTATCACGGGAGACCTTCAAAAAGCTCTCTATCAAGACCCTACAGTAATAAGTTCTTATGAAGTCTTAAAAATGGCTACCATAAATGGTGCTAAAGCCTTAGGCCTAGAAAATAAAATAGGATCAATCGAGGAAAATAAACAAGCTGATATTATAATTTTAGACTTAAATAATATTGAAATATATCCTTACCCTGACCTAATTTGCCAAATAGTTCACAATGTCGAAAGCCAAAATGTTATTACAACAATCATAAATGGCAATATCTTAATGGAAAATAGAAAGTTAAATCTTCCTATAAATGAACAAGATTTAAAAGAAAAAATTAAAACTTTATATCAAAGACTAAAAATTGATTAAAATAAAAAAAACTTTACAACCCTAACAAAATAAATTCGCTAATAAATGACAAAATATTAACTCCCTTAAATCTAATATTAATTATAAAAAACGTATTACAAAATCAAAATAAAGAATTAATAATGGTAAAAACTATATAATATTTATAACAAAAACAAAAGAAGGTGTTATAATGACTATACTAATAGTAGAAGACGAAGAAAAACTAAGAGAAGAGTTAAAAATTTTTTTAGAAAGTAATGGTTATCAAGTAGAAACTGTCAAAGAATTCCAAAATCTTGACACTAATATTTTTAAAATAAATTGTGATTTAATTCTTTTAGATATTAATCTTCCCTTTATAAACGGAGAATATCTATTAAAAGAAATAAGAAAAAAGAGTAATCTTCCGATTATCATGATAACTAGTAAAAATACTGAACTTGATGAACTATTAAGTATCAGTTTAGGAGCCGATGATTTTATTACCAAACCTTTTAATCCCCAAATTCTCTTAGCCAGAATAAATAGACTTCTAACAAGAAATAATAACCAAAGTGAAACTATTAAATATAAAAATGCTTTAATTGATGTATCAAAAAGTCTTATTGAAACTGAGTACAATAAAGAAAATCTAACTAGAAATGAACTAAAAATATTAACTTATCTTTTAGAAAATAAAGGCACTATAGTATCACGAGATGATTTAATAAATTATCTTTGGGATAGTGATGAGTATATAGATGATAATACCTTAACTGTAAACATAAATAGATTAAGAACTAAATTAGCTAGTTTAGGACTAACAGATGTCATAATAACTAAACGTAGTCAAGGATATATAATTTTATGAAATTAAAAGAATATTTACAAGATAATTTCCTCTATATATTTCTATATATCATCTCTAGCCTTCTTATTATAACTCTTCTTTTTTTATTCAAAGTTCACTCTCTAGCTACTTTATTTATTATATTTTTCTTACTATTACCATTTATTATTACTATAACCTTTGATTATTATCGTAAAAGTAAATTCTATAACAATTTGAAACAAATTTTAGATAAATTAGATCAAAAATATCTAATCTTAGAAATAATAAAAAGACCATCTTTTAGAGAAGGAAAACTTTTATATGATTATCTTTATCAAATAAATAAATCCATGATAGAAAATATTAACAATTATAAATTAAATAGTGAAGAATTTATCGAATACTTAGAAATGTGGTGTCACGAAATAAAAACTCCTCTTCAAACTTCTAAATTATTAATAGAAAACAATCAAAATCATGTTACTAAAAGTCTTCTTGAAGAACTAACAAAAATAGAAAATTATATTGATCAAGTAATGTATTATGCTAGAAGTAACACTGTAGAAAAAGATTATCTAATTAAAGAAACAGATTTAAATAAAGTTATAAAAACAGTTCTAAAGAAAAATCAAAAAGATATCTTAGCCAAAAAAATAAAATTAACAGTAAAAGTTAAAGACAAAGTTTATAGTGATAAAAAATGGTTAGAATTTATTATAAATCAAATACTTGTAAACAGTATTAAATATACAACTAAAGATCCCCAAATCGAAATAACTTCTATAAAAAATAAAGAAAGCATTGTTCTATCTATTAAAGATAATGGCATAGGTATAAAAAAAGAAGACCTATCCAAAGTATTTGATAAATCCTTTACTGGAGAAAATGGTAGAAAAATCTATAATTCAACAGGATTAGGATTATATCTAGCTAAAAAACTTTGTACTAAACTAGGACACAATATAACAATAACTTCCAAATTAGATGAAGGAACAACTGTAAATATTATTTTCCCCTTAAACTCTATGACTGCTAACCTTACAAAAATGTAAGGTTTTGTTATTTAAATCGATTGTTAATGTTTATAATAAATAATAAAATGAATGTGAGGTGAAAAAAATGGAAGTTTTAAAAATTGAAAATATTGAAAAATATTATGGCAACAAAGGAAGTTTAACTAAAGCTTTAAATAATATCTCCTTTAAGGTTGAAGAAGGTGAATTTGTAGCCATCATGGGGGCTTCTGGTTCCGGGAAAACCACACTTCTTAATTGTATATCAACTATAGATAAAGTAACCAGTGGTCATATTTATGTTAATAATAAAGATATAACCAAAATGAAAGGTGACAAGCTAAATAAATTTAGACGTGAAGAATTAGGTTTTATTTTTCAAGACTTTAATCTTTTGGATACCTTAACAGCTTATGAAAATATTGCTTTAGCTTTAACTATCAATAAAGTAAATCCCAAATTAATTGATAAAAAAATAAAAGAAGTTGCTAAAGAATTAGAAATAGAAAAAATAATGCCTCGCTATCCATACCAATTATCCGGAGGCGAAAAACAACGAGTAGCATCCGCTAGAGCTCTAGTAACTAAACCATCACTTATTTTAGCAGATGAACCAACCGGAGCCCTAGATTCTAAATCATCTAGAATGCTCTTAGAAAAAATATCATCTTTAAATGAAGAATTAAAAGCCACTATTCTAATGGTAACTCATGATAGTTTTTCAGCATCATATGCTAGCCGAGTAATCTTCATAAAAGATGGGAAAATATTTAATGAAATCTCTAAAGGTGATATGTCTCGTAAAGAATTTTTCGAAAAAATAATTGATGTTGTTACCTTACTTGGAGGTGACTTAAATAATGTTGTTTAATTTATCCTTAAAAAATATTAAAAAAAGTCTTAAAGATTATAGTATTTATTTCTTCACCCTTGTAATAGCAGTAGCAATTTTCTATGTCTTTAACTCTCTAGATGCTCAAGAATCAATGATAATTATGAACGAATCAGAGCATGAAACAATCCAAAGTATCACTCAAGTTTTAGGATACGTTTCAGTTTTTGTCTCCATAATCCTAGGCTTTTTGATCATCTATTCTAACAATTTCTTAATCAAAAGAAGAAAAAAAGAAATAGGCCTTTATCTCACCTTAGGAATGAGCAAAAGAAAAGTATCCCAAATTTTAGTCTTTGAAACCTTATTAGTAGGATTAATTTCCCTAGTCGTGGGTTTATTAATCGGAGTGTTCCTATCTCAAGGCTTATCAGTAGTAACTGCTAAAATGTTTGAAGCTGATCTCAGCACTTATAAATTTATCTTCTCTAGCCAAGCCCTTTATAAAACTATTCTTTATTTTGGAATTATTTTCCTTTTAGTAATGATCTTTAATGTTATAACTCTATCTAAATATAAATTAATCGATCTTTTAACAGCAGGCAAAAAAAATGAAAAAGTAAAATTCCGTAATAAATATGTTTTAATTATAAGTTTTATTCTATCCATATGTTTAATAGAATATGCCTATAAATTATTATTTGATGATGCTCTTTTCATGTTAGGTAAAGAAGCTCTAATTATGATAATATGTGGAAGTATTGGTACTTTATTATTCTTTTTCTCCCTAGCAGGCTTTGCTTTAACTATCATAAAGAAAATAAAAAGAATTTATTTCAAAGATTTAAACATGTTTAATTTAAAACAAATAAACAATAAAATTAACACCAGTGTCATATCAACCACTATCATTAGCTTAATGCTTCTTTTAACCATAGGTATTTTAGCAACTTCTATATCTTTAGCTAATGTCTACAATGCTGATTTAAGCCAAAATAATCCTGCTGATTTTACCCTTTATCATAATAATGAAGTCTATGATAATGCGGGGTTATTAGAAGAAAAACCCAACTTAGATAATATAACAAGAAACGAAGAGTTCAAACATTACGTAAAAGAATATGTTAAATATGATGTCTATAATATAGAGTCCATTAATTTTGACTCACTATTAAATGAAAAATCAAAACAAGAACTTTATGAAGACTATGGAACCTTAGTAGATGATACTACCCCAATAAAAGTAATAAAAGAAAGTGCTTTTAAACAGTTAATGATTATGTTTAATATGGATGTAATAGATATAGATACTAACGAATATCTATTCTTAGCTAATATCGAAACAGTTCTAAAATATTGTAATCCAGCCTATGAAAGTGGTAATACTATTACTGTAGATAATAAAACTTTAACTCCAGGAAGTGATAAAATACTAGAAATAGGTATTGAAAACTATAATAGTTCTGGTAATGACGGTATTATAGTTTTAAGCGATGAACTCTTAGAAAATAAAGAAATAGTAAACACTATTTTAATAGGAAATTATCAAAGTGAAGACAAAGAAGAAACTGAAGAAGAATTCCTAGCTTTCTTAACCTCTGAAGGTGTTGATGAAGTTTTATTTAGAACTAAAATAGGTATGGAAGAATCAAGTGCCAGCATTCGAGTATTAATGACTTATGTAGGACTTTACTTAGGAATTATCTTTGCTATTTCTAGTGTAACAGTTTTAGCTATCGGAGAACTTTCTTCATCAAGTGATAATAAAGAAAGATATAAAACTCTAAAACAAATCGGAGCCAGTAACAAGATGATTAACAAAGCGCTATTTATTCAAATATTTATTACCTTTATGCTCCCTCTAACAGTAGCCCTAATTCATTCCTTCTTTGCCATACGAGAAATAAGTACATTAATCGAAGCCATGGGCAATATTGATATTTTAAATAGTATTATTATAACCTCTATCTTTATAGTTATAGTTTACGGAGGCTACTTCCTAGCTACCTATCTATGTAGTAAATCAATTATCAAAGATTAAAAAACTATGCTATAATAGGTATAGCAAAGTGAGGATTTATGAATAATAATGATATTTTACAAAGATTAACCAAATCTAAATTTCGAAATAGTTTTACCTTAAAAAACCAAGATTTAAATTATATTAATGAAAAAGGTTTAGAGACTATAAAAAAGCATGCTTATGATTTTATAAATAAAAGATTAGCACCATATCCTCTTAAAAATGATGGTAAACAAACACCTTTTAAAGGTCATCCTGTATTCATAGCACAGCATGCCACTGCTACTTGTTGTAGAAAATGCTTATACAAATGGCACAAAATAGCACCTAACAAAACTCTAACCAATAAAGAACAAGAATATATTGTTAATATAATTATGACTTGGATAACTGACCAAATTAATAAAAAGGCTTAAAAAGCAATGTTATTAACTTAAGAAGATAGAGATTTAAAAATCTATCTTTTTTTGATAGA
>URXR01000023.1 GCA_900551925.1 uncultured Mycoplasmatota bacterium
TGTTACAATTCTGAGAGCGGTACACAAGTACAAGGACTCCAGAGAGCAGTTCGAGCAGAGAACTCACAAGAGACTCATCGATATCATTCAGCCATCTCAGAAGACAGTAGATTCACTGTCCCGTCTGGAGATGCCAGCTGGTGTATATATTGATATTAAGATGAAAAACAAGTAATTTTAAACAAGTATGTCCGGAATTACGTTGATATAGAAGCAACAAGCAATTGTTCCACTTATGTCCACGGTTCTAGGATGATTGGGAAAAATCCCAATCCGCTGTAGATTCACAGGAGGTAATAGGATGAAGAAGGCTATTTTAGCAACAAAGGTCGGAATGACACAGATCTTCGACGAAAAGGGCACACTGGTTCCGGTTACCGTACTGCAGGCTGGACCATGTGTAGTAACACAGGTTAAGACCGTAGCAAACGACGGTTACAGCGCAGTTCAGGTAGGTTTCGTTGACAAGCGCGAGAAGCTGGTTAACAAGCCGGTTAAGGGACATTTTGACAAGGCTGGCGTTTCTTACAAGAGATTCGTAAGAGAGTTCAGACTTGATGATGCTGAGAATTACTCAGTTAAGGATGAGATTAAGGCAGACGTTTTCGCAGCAGGCGAGAAGGTTGATGCTACTGCAATCTCCAAAGGTAAGGGCTTCCAGGGCGCTATTAAGAGACACGGACAGTCCAGAGGACCTATGGCTCATGGTTCTAAGTACCATCGTCATGCTGGTTCCAACGGCCCTGCAACAACACCAGGACGCGTATTCAAGGGTAAGCACATGCCAGGTCATATGGGACATGTACAGGTAACAATCCAGAACCTTGAGATCGTAAGAGTTGATGCTGAGCAGAACCTGATTCTGGTTAAGGGTGCAGTACCTGGACCGAAGAAGTCTTTAGTAACATTGAAGTATTCAGTAAAGGCTTGATCGCTTTTACAGAAGTTGGAAGGAGGACCACACTAATGGCTACAGTAGCTGTTTATAATATGCAGGGTGCCGAGGTCGGTAAGATGGATCTTAATGATGCAATCTTTGGCGTAGAAGTCAATGAGCATCTGGTAAAGATGGTTGTTACCGCACATCTGGCAGCAGAGCGTCAGGGAACTCAGAAAGCAAAGACACGTTCTGAGGTATCCGGAGGCGGAAGAAAACCATGGAAGCAGAAGGGAACCGGTCACGCAAGACAGGGTTCAACAAGAGCTCCGCAGTGGACAGGCGGTGGTGTTGTATTCGCTCCAGTACCGAGAGATTACACCATTAAGCTGAACAAGAAAGAGAAGAGAGCTGCTCTGAAGTCTGCTCTGACCAGCAGAGTACAGGAGAACAAGTTCATCGTTGTTGATGAGCTGGCTCTGAATGAGATTAAGACAAAGAAGTTCGTAGAAGTTATGAACAACCTTAAGGTTTCTAAGGCTTTAGTTGTTCTGGCTGAGGACGATCAGAACGTAATCAAGTCCGCAAGCAATGTAGCATCTGTAAAGACTGCAAATGCAGGCATGATCAACGTATACGATATTTTAAAGTACAGCACTGTTGTTGCTACTAAGGCAGCAGTAGAGAAGATTGAGGAGGTCTATGCGTAATGGCTGATATTAGATATTATGACGTTATTTTAAAGCCGGTTGTTACAGAAAAGAGCATGGACATCATGGCTGACAAGAAGTACACCTTCCTGGTTCATCCGGAAGCTAACAAGGCAATGATCAAGGAAGCTGTAGAGAAGATGTTCCCTGGAACCGAGGTTAAGACCGTTAACACAATGAACAATGACGGAAAGACCAAGAGAAGAGGAAGAACAGAAGGAAAGACCGTAAAGACAAAGAAGGCAATCGTAACCTTGACTGAGAACAGCAAGGAGATTGAGGTATTTGCAGGTCTGTAATTCCCACAAGGAATATACGCACAAAAGCGTGACAATAAATGCTGTAAAGGAGAACAATCATGGGAATCAAAAAGTATACCCCATATACACCGTCCAGAAGAAATATGACGGGTCTGGATTTCACTGAGATCACAAAGAATGCTCCAGAGAAGTCCCTGACAGTATCTTTAAAGAAGAACTCCGGCCGCAATAATCAGGGTAAAATTACCGTAAGACATCATGGCGGCGGTTCAAGAAGAAAATATAGAATCATTGATTTCAAGCGCAACAAGGATAACATTCCTGCAACCGTTCTTTCTATCGAGTACGATCCGAACAGAACAGCTAATATCGCTCTTATCTGCTACGCAGATGGTCAGAAGGCTTACATCTTAGCTCCTCAGGGACTTAAGGTTGGTCAGAAGATCATGAACGGTGAGCATGCAGAGGCTAGACTTGGTAACTGTTTACCATTATCCTTAATTCCGATTGGTACTGAGGTACACAACGTTGAGCTGTATCCGGGTGCTGGTGCACAGATGGTACGTTCCGCTGGTGTTGCTGCTCAGTTGATGGCTAAGGAAGGCAAGTATGCTACCTTAAGACTTCCATCAGGTGAGATGAGAATGGTTCCGATCAACTGCCGTGCTACTATCGGTGTTGTTGGTAACGGAGAGCACTCTCTGGTTAACATTGGTAAGGCTGGACGTAAGCGTCACATGGGTATCCGCCCAACAGTTCGTGGTTCTGTTATGAACCCTAATGACCATCCTCATGGTGGTGGTGAAGGTAAAGCTCCAGTCGGAAGAAGTGGACCAATGACTCCTTGGGGTAAACCAGCTCTTGGATATAAAACTAGAAAGAAAAAAGCGTCAGATAAGTTTATCGTACGTAGAAGGAATAAGAAATAGGAGGATTTTGTAATATGGCAAGAAGTATAAAAAAAGGACCTTATGTATTTGATAGATTACTTAAAAAGGTTCAAAATTTAAATGAAACTGGTAAAAAAGAAGTTATAAAAACTTGGTCACGCCGTTCTACAATTTTTCCTGAATTTGTAGGCCATACTTTTGCGGTACATAATGGTAATAAGTTTATACCAGTATATGTAACTGAAGATATGGTAGGACATAAGTTAGGTGAATTTGCACTTACACGTACATTTGGTGGACATGGCGCTGATAAGAAAAAGAAGAAATAACAAGAGGAGGTTTTAAAAAATGGATGTAAAAGCTATTTTAAAAAATGAAAGAATTAGTCCAATAAAAATTCGTCTTATGGTGGATTTAATTCGTGGGAGAGATACAGAAGAAGCTTTAAATATTTTAACTAATTATAATAGTAAACCAGCAAGAATAGTAAAAAAAGTAGTGGAATCTGCAATTAGTAATGCTGTTAATAATCATAATTTAGATAAAGATAAATTATATATAAAAACAGCTTTAGTAGATCAAGGTTCTACTTTAAAAAGAAGGGTACCTGGTTCACGTGGTAAAGTTGATAAAAACTATCATCGTAGATCACATGTAACTATTGTGGTAGCAGAAAGGTAATTTAGGAGGTTATTTATGGGACAAAAAGTTAGTCCAACAGGACTTAGAATTGGAATTAATAAAGATTGGGAATCAAGATGGATGGCTCCTAAAAAAGATTTTGCTAAATATTTAAATGAAGATATTAAGATTCGTGAATATTTAGAAAAAAATCTTAAAGATGCTGGTATATCAAAAATAGAAATAGAAAGAAACAATAATAAATGTGAAGTAATTATTCACACTTCAAAACCTGGTATTATTATTGGTCGTGGTGGAGAAGAAATAAAAGTATTAAAAGATAAGTTATCTAAACTTATTAATGGAAATGTTACAGTTTCAATTATGGATGTTAAAAATATTGATTTGAATGCAACTTTAGTAGCTCAATCAATTGCTAAACAAATTGAAGCTAGAGCACCATTTAGAGCAGCTCAAAAGAAAGCTATTAGAGCGGCAATGAAAGCTGGTGCTAAAGGAATTAAAACTTTAGTTTCAGGAAGACTTAATGGTGTAGAAATGGCTAGAAGTGAAGGTTATTCTGAAGGAAATGTTCCTTTACATACAATTCGTGCTGATATAGATTATGGGTTTGCTGAAGCACTTACTACTTATGGTAAACTTGGAGTAAAAGTATGGATTAATAAAGGAGAAATATTACCTTCTAAGAACGCCAAAGAAGGAGGTAATTAATTATGTTAATACCGTCTAGAACAAAATATAGAAGAGTCCATAGATTAAAATATGAAGGACGTAGTAAAGGTAATAGAGAACTTCATTTTGGAGATTATGGTCTTATGGCTAAAGAAGGAGCTTGGATTACTAATAATCAAATTGAAGCTGCTCGTGTTGCTATGACTCGTTATATGAAACGTGGTGGTAAAGTATTTATTAATATTTTCCCACATATGCCTAAAACTGCTAAACCACTAGAAGTTCGTATGGGTTCTGGAAAAGGTGCTGTTGATAAATGGGTAGCAGTTGTTAAAGAAGGAAAAATTATGTTTGAGATCTCTGGAGTTTCTGAAGAAGTTGCTAGAGAAGCTCTTAGACTTGCATCACATAAATTACCAATTAAAACTAAATTTGTAAAAAGAGAAGATATGGGTGGTGAAGACGCATGAAATCAGAAGAATTAAGAAAACTATCCACAGAAGAATTACAAAATAAAATTAAAGAAAACAAAGAAGAATTGTTTAATTTGCGCTTCCAACAAGCAACAGGTAATTTAGAAAAACCTGTTAGACTTAGAGAACTTAGAAAACAAGTAGCTAAAATGAAAACAATAATTCGTGAACGTGAATTAGAGAAAGTGGAGGAGTAATATGAAAGATACAGTTAAAAAAGAACTTGTAGGAAGAGTTGTAAGCGATAAGAATGATAAGACTATTACTGTACTTGTCGAAACTTATAAGAAACATCCTAAGTATGGTAAAAGAGTTAAATATAGTAAAAAATATACTGCTCATGATGAAACTAATAAAGCTAAATTAGGAGATAGAGTTAGAATTGTTGAGACTCGTCCTTTATCTAAAACTAAGAGATTTTATTTAGCTGAAATAGTTGAAGAAAGTGTAATACTATAAGGAGGTATTAGTTATGGTTCAACAAGAAACTCGTTTAAAAGTCGCTGACAATTCTGGAGCTCGTGAACTACTTGTAATTAGAGTTCTAGGTGGAAGTAAAGTAAAATTTGGTAATATTGGAGATGTAGTAGTAGGTACTGTTAAGAAAGCTACTCCTAATGGTACTATTAAAAAAGGAAAAGTAGTAAAAGCAGTTGTAGTTAGAACTGTTCGTGGTGTTCGTCGTGAAGATGGATCTTATATTAAATTTGATGATAATGCATGTGTAATTATAAAAGATGATAAAACTCCAGTTGGAACACGTGTATTTGGACCAGTTGCTAGAGAAATTCGTGATAAGGGATATATGAAGATAGTATCTCTTGCTAAGGAAGTATTATAGGAGGTTATGATATGAAACTAAAAGTCGGAGACAAAGTAAGAGTAATGACTGGAAAAGATAAAGGAAAGGAAGGTAAGATTACTCATACATTTAAAAATGAAAATAAAGTAATTGTTGAAGGTATTAATTTAGTTAAAAAACATGTTAAACCTGATAACTCTAATAAAACTGGTGGAATAATTGAAACTGAAGCAAAAATAGATGCTTCTAATGTTATGATTTTAGATAAGAAAACAAATAAACCTACAAGAATTTATCATGATGTGGATTCAAAAACAAATAAAAAAGTTAGAGTGGGTAAATCCCGCGAAAAACTTGATTAGTTGGAAGGAGGGTATTTATGAACCGCCTAAGAGAAAGATATGTGAAGGAAATTGTTCCTAGTTTAAAAGAAAAGCTTGGTTATAAATCAGTTATGCAAGTTCCAAAATTAGAAAAAATTGTTATTAATATTGGAGCAGGAGATGCTTCACATAATGCTAAAATTTTAGAAGCATGTATGCATGATTTAGAAGTTATTACTGGTCAAAGACCAGTTGTTACTAAAGCTCGTAAGTCAATTGCTGGATTTAAACTTCGTGAAGGACAAAATGTTGGTTGTAAAGTTACTTTAAGAGGAGAAAATATGTATAACTTTTTAGATAAGTTAATTGCAGTTGCTATTCCTCGTGTTAGAGACTTTAGAGGACTTTCTCCAAAAGCTTTTGATGGAAGAGGTAATTATACAATTGGAATTAAAGAACAACTTATTTTCCCAGAAATTGAATTTGATGATGTAGTTAAAGTAAGAGGCATGGATATTGTACTTGTTACTACAGCTAAATCTAATGACGAAGCTTATGAACTTTTAAAGGAACTAGGAATTCCTTTTAGAAAGTAGGGAGGCATAAAATGGCTAAGAAAAGTATGATAGCGAAAGCTAATAAAAAACAAAAATTTAAAGTACGTGAGTATACACGTTGCAATAGATGTGGTAGACCTCATAGTGTACTTAGAAAATATGGAATTTGTAGAATTTGTTTTAGAGAGCTTGCTAGTAAAGGTCAAATTCCAGGAGTAAAAAAATCAAGTTGGTAGGCCAAGAAGGAGGAATTTATTATGGTAGTAACTGATCCAGTTGCGGATATGCTTACGAGAATTCGTAATGCTAATGCTAATAGATATAAAGAAGTATCGATGCCTGTATCAAAAGTTAAAACGGAAATTGCTAAAATATTGAAAAACGAAGGCTTTATCGAAAATTATAGAGTTAGTAAAGATAAAGTTCAAGGAACTTTAACATTAACTTTAAAATATGTAAATAAAAAAGAAAGGGTAATTACTGGACTTAAACGTATTTCTAAACCTGGACTTAGAGTATATGCTAAAGCTGATGAAGTACCTAAAGTACTTAATGGTTTTGGTATAGCAATTATTTCTACTTCAAAAGGTATTATGACTGATAAAGAAGCTAGAAATAAAAGCCTAGGTGGAGAAGTTATGGCTTATGTTTGGTAAAAGGGTGATATTATGAGTCGTATCGGTAATAGAGTTTTAGCAATTCCAGAAAATGTTACGGTTTCAAATGATAATTCTTTAGTAGTTGTTAAGGGTCCTAAGGGAGAACTTAATTTAAAATTAGATAAGCTTATCAATGTTGAAGTTAAAGATAATACAGTAATTGTTTCGAGAAAAAATGAAACAATAAATGCTAAAAAAATGCATGGTACTACTAATGCTAATATTAAAAATATGATTCTAGGAGTATCTGAAGGCTTTTCAAAATCTTTAGAAATCATTGGAGTTGGTTATAGATTTAATATGAAAGGTAATACATTAGTTGTGCATGCTGGTAAATCTCATGTAGATGAACTTGATGTTCCAGAAGGCTTACAAGTAGAAGCTAAAGGTAATAATCAAATTACTGTTTCTGGTATTGATAAGCAAAAAGTAGGAGAATTTGCGGCTAATATAAGAAAGGTAAGAAAACCTGAACCTTATAAAGGAAAAGGTATTCGCTATGTTGGTGAATATGTTAGACGTAAGGAAGGTAAGAAAGCTAAATAGGTAGGAGGATAAGTATGATAAAAAAAGAGTCACGTAATGAAATGAGAAAAGTTAGACATGATAGAATTAGAAAACAAGTGATTGGTACTAAAGAAATACCTAGACTTAATGTTTATCGTTCTAATAAAAATATTTATGCTCAATTAATAGACGATAACGAGGGAGTTACTTTAGCTAGTGCATCTTCTATGAAAATGAAAGGTAACAATAAAGAAATAGCTGCTAAGGTTGGAAAACTTATTGCAGAAGAAGCTAAAAAGATCAAAATTAATAAAGTAGTTTTTGATCGAGGAGGATATCTATATCATGGTCGTGTTGAAGCTTTAGCAGAAGCAGCACGAGAAAATGGATTAGAATTCTAATGGGAGGAGATAATATGCAAAAAAGAAGAAACAATCGTCCTACTAGAACTTATGATGAGATAGTTTTAGACACAAAAGCAGTTGTTAAAGTTACAAAAGGTGGTCGTCAAAGAAGATTTCAAGCAGTAGTTTTAGTTGGTGATAAAAAAGGTCTTGTTGGTTTAGGTATAGGAAAAGCTAATGAAGTTTCTGAAGCTGTTAAAAAAGCTAGACAAGATGCAAATAAGAATGTTGTTAAAGTACCTATTAATGAAGGAAGAACTATTCCACATGAAGTTAGATTTTCAGAAGGAGCAACTAATGTTATTTTAAAACCTGCTAGTGCTGGTACAGGTTTAGTTGCAGGAAGTGCTGTTAGATCAGTACTTGAAATTGCTGGATACCACGATATTATTTCAAAATCACTAGGAGCTAGAAGTAAAATTAATATGGCTAGAGCCACTATTAAAGCTTTACAATCAATGAAAACTATTGAACAAGTATGTATGGCTCGTGGAAAAACTAAAGAGGAGATTTTAGGATAATGGAACTTAATAATTTACAAAAAAATCCAGGTGCTACTAAAGCTCGCAAGAGAGTAGGACGTGGTCCTGGTAGTGGACTTGGTAAAACAAGTGGTCGTGGAGAAAACGGACAAAAATCAAGAAGTGGTGCTTCTATTCCAGCAGTATTTGAAGGAGGTCAATCACCATTATTTAGAAGACTTCATAAGAGAGGATTTTCTAATGCTAGATTTAAAACAGTATATGCTACTATAAATGTTAGTGATTTAAATAGATTTAATGATGGGGATGTAGTTACTCCAGAACTTTTAAAAGAATTAGGTATTATTAAGAAACAACTTTCAGGTATCAAGGTACTTGGGCATGGTACTTTAGATAAAAAAATTACTATTAAAGCACATAGATATACACAAAGTGCACTTAGAAAGATTGAAGAATCAGGTAGTAAAGCAGAGGTGATTTAAGATGTTTAAAACTCTTAAACAGCTATTCACTAAAAAAAATAAAGATTTAAGACATAGATTATATTTTACAATTGCAGTACTTACTTTATATGTAATTGGTACCACTATTGAAATTCCTGGAACTCAAGAAATAACTAAAAATTTGGGATTTTTGGAACTTTTGAATGTTATGGGTGGTGGAGCACTTAAGAATTTTTCAATTTTTGCTCTAGGAGTTATTCCATATATTACTGCATCCATTGTAATTCAACTTTTACAAATGGATATTGTTCCATATTTTTCAGATTTAGCTAAACAAGGGCATACTGGGAAGCAAAAACTTAATCAAATTACGAGATATTTAGGAATTATTTTTGCTTTTATTCAAGGTTATGCTATGAGTTATGCATTTTTAGGAGATTCTTATACAGTACTTGGTTATATAGAAGTTGCTCTTATCATGACGGCAGGTACAGCATTTCTATTATGGCTAGGTGATCAAGTAACTCAAAAAGGATTTGGAAATGGAATTTCATTAATTATCATGGCAGGTATTGTGGCATCACTTCCTACTATGATGACTACAGCTTTTGAATCATTAATAGATTTTGGTTCTACAAATTCAATTATAGCAGGTAGTGCTGAGTTCTTATTATTCTTAATAGTATGTATTTTAGTAGTCATTGGAGTAATTTTTGTAGAAGGTGCGACAAGAAGAATTAATATCCAATACGCTAATAAATCAACTGCTAATTTAGGTAAACAAAGTTATATGCCAATTAAGATTAATTCAGCAGGAGTTATTCCAGTTATCTTTGCATCAAGTTTACTGGCTGTACCAATTACAATAGCACAAGTTATAGGAAATGAATCATTTTCTAATTTTGTTAATTCTTATTTAGATTATACTACTCCAGTAGGATTAGTACTTTATATAGTATTTATAATATTCTTTGATTATTTTTATACTTTTGTGCAAATGAAACCTGAACAAATGGCTAAAAATTTAAAGAATAATGGTGGATATGTTCCTGGTATTAAACCTGGTAAAGATACAGAAAAATATTTTTCGAAATTACTTATTAGACTTACTACAGCAGGTTCAGTATTTTTAGCAATAATTGCAGCATTTCCAATACTTATTAATATGCTTACTGAACTTCCATCATCTGTTTCTATCGGAGGTACAGGACTTTTAATCGTAGTAGGAGTTTCTATTGAAACTTATAAACAATTAGAAAGTAGTTTACTTAGTAGGGGTTATAATCCTACGGCTACTCGTAAAAGGAGGGCAAGAAGAGCGTAATGAAAAATGTAGTATTGATTGCTCCTCCAGCTGCGGGTAAAGGAACTTTATCTAAGATGTTAAAAGATGAATTTGGATATGTTTCTATATCTACTGGGGATATGTTAAGAGAAAGAGCAGAAGAAGATAATTCATTAAAGGAAAAAATGAGTACTGGAAAATTAATTGATGATGAGACAGTTTTTGAAGCTCTTAAGGCTAAACTAAATAAATTAGGTAATACTCCTTATATTTTAGATGGTTTTCCTAGAACAGTTAAACAAGCTGTAATGTATGATGAGTTATTACAGACTATAGGAAAGGATTTAGGAGTTGTAATTTATTTAGATGTAGATAGAGAAGAGCTAAAAAATAGGGTTACAACTAGACTTATTTGTCCAGTTTGTAAAACATCTTATTCGACTAGGAATAAAGATTTATTTCCAAAAGAAGAAGGAATTTGTGATAATTGTCATGTAGGTTTAATTCAACGTGATGATGACAAAGAAGAAGTATTTAATCAAAGATATGATGAGTATGTTAATAAAACTTCTCCATTAGTTGATTATTACAAATCTAAAGATCTTTTAAAAAGAATTGATGCTTCTGATGCTAATATAGTGTTTTTAGAAGCAGCTAAATTGGTGAAGTAAGATGATTACAATAAAAAGTGATAGAGAAATAGAACTTCTTAGAATAGCAGGTAATATTGTTTATGAAACTCATCAATATTTAAAGAAATATATAAAACCAGGTATTACTACTTTAGAACTTGATAAGTTAGCTGATAAATTTATAAGAAGTAAAAATGCAATACCATCTTTTAAAGGGTATGATGGATTTCCGGGAAGTATTTGTACAAGTGTTAATCAAGAGGTTGTACATGGAATACCAGGTACTTATAAATTAAAAGATGGAGATATTATTTCAATAGATATTGGAGCTTGTTATAAAGGTTATCATGGTGATAGTGCTTGGAGTTATGAAGTAGGAAAAGTTAGTGCAGAAAAAAGAAAATTATTAGTAGATACTGAAAAAGCTTTATTTAAAGGCTTAGAACAGGTAAAACCTGGTAATAGAATTGGAGATATTTCTTTTGCAATAGAAAGTTATGCTAAGGAATGTAATTTAGGAGTGGTAAAAGAACTTGTAGGACATGGAGTTGGAACAAGTATTCATGAAGATCCAGATGTTCCTAATTATGGAGAAAAAAATACTGGTCCTAAATTAAAAAAAGGTATGGTTTTAGCAATTGAACCAATGCTTAATCTTGGTAGTCCAGACATAGTTATTTTAGATGATAATTGGACTATTGAGACCCGTGATTATAGTCCATCAGCGCATTTTGAACATACAGTAGTGGTAACTAGCGATGGATATGAAATTTTGACAGGAGCGATGCAAAATGGCTAAGAAAGATGTAATTGAAGTTGAAGGTAAAGTATTAGAGGTGGTTCCCGGAGGAGAATTCAAAGTGGAACTTTCTAATGGACATGTAGTACAAGCTACTATTTCTGGAAAAATGCGACTTAATTATATTCGTATTGCTCCAGGAGATAAAGTTACAATAGAACTGTCACCTTATGATTTAACTCGAGGAAGAATAACCTATAGGAATTAGGAGGTATAAAAATGAAAGTAAAAGCGTCAGTTAAGAAAATCTGTCCAAAATGTAAAATTATTAAACGTAAAGGCAAAGTTATGGTGATTTGTGAAAATCCCAAACATAAACAAGTTCAAGGTTAGTAAGGAGGAATAATATGGCTCGTATTAAAGGTGTTGAAATACCAAATGATAAGAAAATCGTTGTGTCACTTACATATGTATATGGAATAGGCAAAACGACTGCTAAGAAAATACTTGAAGCAGTTAATATTGATGGTAGTAAGAAAACTAAAGATTTAACTAATGAAGAATTAGGATTAATTCGTGAAGAGTTAAATAAGTATACAACTGAAGGTGATTTAAGACGTGAAGTTTCTATGAACATTAAAAACCTAAAAGAAATGGGATGTTATAGAGGTATGCGTCATAGAAGAGGATTGCCTGTAAGAGGACAAAGAACTAATAGAAATGCTAGAACTCGTAAGGGTAAAGGTAAAGTTGTTGCTAATAAGAAAAAATAGGAAGATTAGTTTAAGGAGGTTAAACAATGGCTTATAAGCAAAGAAAAAGAAAAGTAAAAAAGAATGTTCCTGAAGGTGTTTGTCATATCCATTCAACATATAATAATACAATTATTACAATTACTGATAAGGATGGAAATGTTATATCTTGGGCAGCTCCAGGGGCTTGTGGTTTTAAAGGCAGTAAAAAATCTACTCCTTATGCAGCAGGAATTGCTGCTGAGAAAGCTGGACGCGCATCATATGATATGGGAATGCGCAAAGTAGATGTTGTGGTAAATGGTGTTGGTCCTGGTAGGGATACTGCAATAAGATCACTACAAACTGCAGGACTTGAAGTTACTTCTATTAAAGATGAAACTCCAATTCCTCATAATGGATGTCGTCCACCTAAGAGACCACGTAACTAATTTAAGGAGGGGATTATATGATTCAATTTGAAAAACCAAACTATAAAATAACTGAGTATGTAGAAAAAAATAATTATGGTAAATTTGAACTAGAACCACTAGAAAGAGGTTTTGGATATACTATTGGTAATGCTCTTAGAAGAGTAATGCTTTCTTCACTTCCAGGGCATGCTATTACTAATGTGAAGATTGATGGAGTATTACATGAATTTCAAACTATTGAAGGTGTTATTGAAGATGTTACAACAATAGTTTTAAATTTAAAGGGAATAGTAATTAAGAAACATTGTCCTGAGGATAGGGTAATTAAAGTATCTAAGAATACTCCAGGAGTTGTTACAGCAGGAGATATAATTTGTGATGCCGATGTGGAAATTATTAATAAGGATCATGTTATTTGTACTTTAGCAGAAGGCGGAAAAATTGATATGGAAATGACTGTTTCAACTGGCAGAGGTTATGTTAGAGCAGAAGAAAATAAAAAACTTTTAGAGAATAAGAAAATAGGAATTATTGCTATTGATTCACTTTATTCTCCTATTGAAAGAGTAGCTTATGAAGTACAAGATGCTCGTGTTGGACAAGATGAAAGTTATGATAAATTAGTAATGGAAGTTTGGACTAATAGTTCAATCAAACCAGAAGAAGCAATTGCGCTAGCTTCAAGAATTTTGATTGAACATTTAGAAATTGTTACTAAATTAGATGATATTGCAGATGTTTCTGGAATGATGATTGAAAAGAAAGAAGACCCTAAACAAAAAGCGCTTGAAACTGCTATTGAAGATTTAGATTTTTCAGTTCGTGTTTACAATTGTTTAAAAAGAGCAGGAATTCATACTTTACAAGATTTAGTTAATAAATCTGATTCTGAAGTTATGAAAATACGTAATTTAGGTAAGAAATCTCTTAAAGAAGTACTTGATAAAGTAAAAGAACTTAATCTTTCTTTAAGAGATGATGATTAACGAAAGGAGTAAATAAGATGAGAAAATTAGGTGTAGATAATAAACATAGAAGAAGTATGCTTGCTAATCTTGCTATTTCTCTTATCATGAATGAGAAAATAGAAACGACAGAAGCTAGAGCTAAAGAAGTAAGAAAAGTTGTAGAAAAGACTATTACTTATGGAAAAAATGGTTCTTTAGTTTCTCGTAGAAAAGCATTAGCATTTCTTATGAATAATAAAGAAGCTACTAAAAAGGTGTTTGAAGAGCTTGCTCCTCGTTACAAGGACCGTAATGGTGGATATACAAGAATTTTAAAACTTAATGAAAGAAAAGGTGACGATGCCTTAATGGTAATAATTGAACTAGTGTAAAACTGGTTCTTTTTTATTGCAATAAAGATAAAAGATATGTATAATAAAAATATAAGAAACTAAAGAAAGTAGTGGTAAAATGAGGAAACAAAAAGAACAAGCTGCAATGAAAAATAGACTTGGGGGGGGGGTACTTTTATAGGACATTAAATAAAGATATATTGGAAATAAACAAAGTATTCATATCTTTATTTGGTGTAGGAATAATTTTAATAGCAATATTTGTAGGGATGAGCATAACAAAAAGTTCATATGCTCTATTTAGTGATACAATAGTTGGAGAAAAAACCATAGAAGTGGAGATTCATCATGTTTTTAGCCAATATTTAATTGCAAAATCGGGAAGTGGTGGTTTAGAAAAAATATTTCATGCAGGAGATGAAAGTTTGCAAAATCCTTATAATGAGGATGTAGAAGAATATAGATTTCGAGGAAAAGGACCTAATAATTATGTTAGTTTTAATGATGAAATTTGGAGAATAATTGGAGTTTTTCCTACAGATGATGGCACAGGCAATATAGAAAACAGGGTAAAAATAATAAACACTAGTTCAATTGGGAATACATTATGGGATACTATTGGTACAAATAATTGGGTAAGTGCTTCTTTAAATAATTATATGAATAGTAATTATTATAATTCTTTAAAAGAATCTGCAAAAAATATGATTGGAAATACTAAATATTATCTTGGAGGCTATAATAATAACAATGTAAAATCAAGTGAAATGTTTAAATACGAGAGAAAAATAAGTGGTACCACTCATTTTGGCTATAACATTACTAGTCATATCAATAAAATAGCTCTTATGTATGCCAGCGATTATGGTTATGCAAGCCTTGGGTGCGATGATAAGGTATTTTCTTCTTCTGAAGGTGAAGATTTAAGAGTTTGTAAGGCTGATAACTGGTTATATAAGGGAGAACATGAATGGTTGTTAAATCAGCATACTAGATACTTAGTAACTACTTATACAATTTATCCTGAAGGACATATTAATGGTTCAAATACTGGTGGTACTTTACACATTACTCGTCCTGTTTTAAGTTTAAAGTATGATGTTATAAGAACTGGTGGTAGTGGTACTTATGAGGATCCGTATATTTTGAAATTGCCTTGAATATAGATTTAGTTTGATTGTGTAAACATAAAAATTTAAATTGTTATGTATTGACTTTTAGTTTTTAGTAGTTTATATTTTAATTATGAAAGGAGGAGATAAGGTGAAATTTAAAGTGTTTTTAACAATGATTTTTGCTAGTTTTTTCTGTATTGCAGGTGTTAATGCAGATACTATCAATGTAAGTAGTGGTGATGATTTAGCTAGTAAAGTTGCTAGTGCTAATCCTGGTGATACATTAGTTATTGAAAATGGTACTTATAATGGAGATATTACTATAACTAAGGATATTACTTTAAAAGGAGCTTCTAAGGATGGTGTTATTATTAATGGTACTGTTATTGTAAATACTTCTAATGTTGATGTTACTTTAGATAGTTTAACTATTAATGATAGTTCTACTTTAATTGATATTAAAGCAAAATCTACAGTTAATGTTAATAACGCTACAGTAGCTTATACTGGATATAATGGTACTTATAATACTAATAGTGCTGATGGTATCTGGGTTGAAAGAACTGCTAATGGAACAGAGTTAAATATTACTAATAGTGATGTTGCAGCTAAATATGCTGTTTGGGTTTCTGGAGCTGATAATAATATATCTATTACAGGATCTACTCTTACTGGATATGCAGCGTTAGATATTTCTAATGGAGTATCTCAAAAACCTAATCAAGTAGAAGGAAATATTGTTAATGTTAGTGATTCAACTTTAACTGGATACAATACTTATTCAGGAAGTTCAGATAATTATGGAACAATTGTAATTGGTGGACAAAAAGGATTAAAATTAAATATTGATAATTCAGTTGTTACTAATCTTGTTACTAATGTAGTTGAAGATTTAATTGTTATTAGTTCTTCTTATTCCGTAAGTGAAAATGTTGAAATTAATATTACAAATTCTGAACTTATAAATAATGCTCCAGTTGGAAATCCTAGTGCAGTTTATAATGTTACTTCATCATCTAATATTAATAATGATATAATTTTAGATAATACTGATGTCAGTGCTACTAATGGAATTATTTATGGTACTTTAGCAGATTATGTATATGTTACTATTAATGTGTTTGATGTTCAATCTGTTGTAGCTATTCCTAATGGAAGTAGCCTTGAAGGATTAAATGATTATGTTATTAGTCTTGATGGATATAACTTTGAGGGATGGTTTACTGATAGCACTTATGAAACTCCATTTGATGATACAATACCTGTAACAGATAATATTAATCTTTATGCTAAATATGTTGAAATACCTCAGGATGAACCAGTTGTTTCAGATCCAAGTCTTGGAGAAGTTACTGATAATTATAGTGATATCAATAAGAACTTAGATGATGTACCTTATACTGGAGATTTATTTAGTAATTTAGGACTTAAATTATATGTAGTAAAATAAGAATTTTAGAGTATTGATTAAGTTCAATACTCTTTTTGTATGCAATTATTTAAAATCTTTGAAAATTAAAGTTTATAAATATTACTTTTTTTGTTATAATTAATTAGATGAGAAAATTAGGTGGTATTGTGACAAAGAAAAATAAAAAATTGAGAAAAAATTTTAAAAAGAAAATTATACTTATTGTACTAATTTTGCTATTTTGTTTGATTATTTTTGGGTGTTTTTATACAATTTATACTAAAACCGTTGATGTGAAGGAAGAGAATATTAACGAAAAATCAGAAGAGCAGACTGATGAAATAATTGGAGAATTAGTAGATTTAAATAAGAAAAATGAAGATGTGATAGGATGGATTAAAATAGATAATTCTAAGATAAATTATCCTGTTTTATATAGTGATGATGACTATTATTTAAGACGTGATTATAATAAAGATTATAAGCGTGAAGGAAGTATTTATATAGATAAATATAATAGTCTTACTGATATTAATTTAATAATTCATGGTCATAATTTAGATACGGGTACAATGTTTACAGATTTGTTAAAATATAAAGAAGAATCTTATTATAAAAAGCATAAAACTATTGATTTTTATACTATTTCAGATGGACATATGAAATATGAAGTTATAGCAGTCTTTTTATCTAAAGTTTATGAGAAGGATGATGATGTGTTTAAGTATTATAAGTATTATGGTGATCTTACAGAAAAAGAATATGATGAATATATTAAAAATATTAAAGATCTTTCATTGTATGATATAGATGTTGATACTCAGTATCCTACTGATTTAATTACATTATCCACTTGTGAATTTTCAACTGATAATGGAAGAATGGTAGTGGTTGCTAAAAAGGTAGAAAGTTAGAAGTTTGTGAAAAATGTGAATTGCAATAGGAATTTATTTAAATTTAGGTAATGCTGATTAAAATATAAATATTTAAAGTAATAATATTTCTGATATAGTGCGCAAATTTTTAGACTAAATTCCGTTTTATAAAAATTTGTTTGATTTATTAGACT
>URXR01000024.1 GCA_900551925.1 uncultured Mycoplasmatota bacterium
AACCATAGAAAGTGCTTTCTCGATTGCTTTGTATGTATTCGGACGCTGAGCTTCCAGGCTTCCCGGATTGAGCATATAATCTTTGACAGATTCTGCAAAATACTCTGAAGCATTCTGTGTCACATATGCTTTATTATAACCGGTAACCATACCTTTCTCACTGCTGTAGACAGATGCAAATTTACTTCCTGTGTCCATATTTCCTGCCATGAATGCAAGGAAATGTCCCAGTTCGTGATAAATGGTATCATCCATCTGCTTCATAGTGATCGTACGTGTACGTGCATCAAAATGTCCGGAATAACTTACACTTGAATCAACTTTAACAGTAAATCCCAGCTTTGTGAATGCATTCAGTACTCTGCTGTCCATTCTTGGTGCTACAGAAGCAATATTGCTGACTGTATAACTTGCTGAATCAGCTGTACTTGTATTTGACGTAGATACTGCAGATGTATTCGCAAACGCCTGTGCGCCTGCAGCAACTGTCGTTGTCGTTGTGACCGTTGTCGTAACCTTCTTTGTAACAACTTTCTGTTTGGATTTCTTTGTGTATTTCTCGGTTGTTGCCGTCTTTACAACTTTTTTGGTCTGTACTGTCGTTGTCTTATTTTCTTTCTTGGTCTTTGTGCTTGTTTTCTGCTTTGTCGGAAGTTTCTTAGTGTAAGACTTCTTGGAAGCTTTTTTTAATTTAACTTTTTTCTTTGTGGTCTTGGTACTTGTTTTTTTCTTTGTGGTAACCTTCGGCTTCGATGCCAGAGGAGTATCATCACCTGTAAGTGATGTCTCAATCACCGGATCAGTATAGGATGGAAAGACTACTGCATCCTGTGACTGCCAGTTAATACCAAAACTACCAGCCGCAATAATTACAGCTGCTGCAACACATCCTGCTGCAACTTTTTTCCTCGTAAGGAATTCTTTGATTTTCATTTTTGCCTCCTTGGTTCTTTTAATATTATAACACGTAAATAAAAATATGTCATTATATCGCTTTATTTAAAAAGTGAAATATAAATGAAAAAAATAAACAATATAGTATTGCTTATTTTGTAAATGGTAGTAATCCAATAATACGAGCTTTTTTTATTTCTCCGGCAATATATCTTTGATGTTTAGCACAAGCTCCCGTTACACGTCTTGGTAAAATTTTTCCTCTTTCATTAATATATTTTTTTAAAATATCAACATCTTTATAATTTATATCTTTACCAGTACACATGTAACATACTTTTTTTCTTTTTTTATAATATTCTGCCATATTTTCCTCCTTTAAAATGGCAAGTCATTTTCTGATAGTTTAATTTCTTCCCCAAAATCTTTGAATGGATCATCAGGTATATCAGACATATCTACTTTATTTTCTTCTTTTTTATCTAGATTGTAAGGATTTATATCATCGCTAGTTTGTCTTTGCTCACGTGATGCTTTAGTATCTAAAAATTGAACATTATCAGCGACTACTTCAGTAACATATCTTTTTTGACCATTTTGATCTTCATAAGTTCTGGTTTGAAGGCGACCATCTATTGCAACTTGACTGCCTTGATTTATATAGTTTTTACAATTTTCAGCTTGTTTTCTCCAGACAACGATATTTATAAAATCCGCTTCTCTTTCTCCGCTTTGGTTAGTAAAGTTTCTATTTACTGCTAGAGAGAATGATGCTACTGGAATATTACTTGATGTATAACGTAGTTCTGGATCTCTAACTAAGCGTCCTATTAAAAATACTTTATTCATACTTTTACCTCTTATTTTTCTAATTTTGTTACTAAAGAACGAATGATATCGTTACTTATATTAACAATACGATTAAATTCTTCGATTGCTTCTCTTGGAGCTTCTATTACTAATAAATAGTAATACCCTGTCTTGTGTTTTTTTATTTCATAAGCAAGATCTCTTTGACCCATTTCTGTTTCTTCAAGTATTGTTGCTTTATTATCTTGGAGTAATTTTTTAGTATTTTCAAAAACTTTTTTAATACTAGCTTCATCAAGAGTAGGTTTTACTATAAACATTATTTCGTACTTATTCATTTTGCACCTCCTTTTGGACATTTGACTTCTTACGAAGTAAGGAGTAATTAATACTCGCTTTGTATTATATCAATAAATTATATGTTTGGCAAGTTTTTTTAGGAGTTTTATATTGAAAAAGGGATAATACTTATAGCTTATTATTAAATTATAGGAATTTATACTTATTAACAAAAAAGTTCTCTTGTGCTCCGAAAGTATTAAACTTTTAGTACATAGAGAACATTATTTAAATCTTTATTTTTTTACTTCTATCTTTTATTTGTGCAAACATTTAATAACCAAACCTTATTTTACTCAAATTTCCAAAGTATATGGATTATTTTCTGTTCCAGTTCCTCCGGTTATCTCTACCATAGAGTCTAGATATAGGACTGGGCGCACCGCACCAGCGCTAAAGGCAATGCCGTGGCCGACATAACCAGTCGAAAAGACAAAGAACAAGTCGCTGGAACAGTCGGAATAAGGGGCTATTGCCCATTGATATGAACTATATAATAACCAGTCATTATTTTTACAATCACTATAATTCGAATCGGTCCAATTATATAATTCTTTTGCTAAACATTCTTCTCTACTTGTTGTACTTCCTCCGCTTGTTGCATATCCATAATCACTTGGATATAATAATCCTATTTCACCTATAAAGCTTGTCGGTCTTCCACTATATACTGTTGTCCCTCTTTCATATGTATACCAATGACTGGTTAATCCGTTACTTGAACTTGTATAGCTTGCTGTTCCTCCTAAATACCACTTTGCCTCTCCTATCATTCTCTTTGCTTCTTCTGTTAATCCTGTTGAGGTATAACTTCCCGTTCTATTATAATAATCTCCACTATTTAATAATTCTTGTAAACTTGCTGTTGACCAGTCATTTACATTGTCGCTATCCCAAGCCATATTCCCTATTGATTCATTTCTTATTATTTTTATCCTGTTTTCTATAGTTCCAGTTCCATCGTCTACAGGAAATACCCCTATTATCCTCCATAACTCATTATTAAAACTTACATAGTTATTGGGATTTGCTCCCGTATATCTATAATCTGTTGTTGCTTCTAATTGTTCTGTTGCTGGATGCTCTTCTGCTACTATTCCATCTGTTCCTACTTTGCTTATTATGGTTTCTGCTCCTGTTAAAACTGTCACTCCTTGTTCATAATCAAGTCCTAACTTCCCTGAATATATTATATTTAATGTCCCATGGGAATTATAATCATTTGGGGTATCATAATCAAGCCATATCTTCATTGTATAACTTTTTTCTGCTCCTCCATTTAATGATCCTGCTGCTATTACATAATCATTTTCACTTGTTTTATCTAATACTGTATACTCTCCATTTCCTTCTTTTATTCCTACTTTTATATGACTATCTGGTATACATGTATCTGGTTTTACACTCTCTCCATTTATACTATAAGTCTTATCAAGTGTACAGGTATTATCTAATGTTATTTTATAACTTGCTGCCAAACTTCCATTATTTTTTATACTAAATGTATACTCTGTATTTTCTTCTAAGGCATTATTATCTTGTTGAGGCACAGCATTATCTAATGTTATAGCATTTGATTCATTAGCAAAAGTAAGAGCAAGTGTCCCTGCTTCTATTACAGTAGTATTACCTGTTTTACTTACATAACTTAAATAAGCATAACTTGTTCCTCCAAGTAGTGCTAAAGCAAGTAATAAACAGCTTGCCATTACTATATACTTTTTTGGATCTTTTTTATACTTTATCTTTAAATCATCAAACTTTTTACTAAATTTTTTTCTATTTGTTACTTTTGGTTTTACTACCTCTATTTCTTCTTCTGTTTCTTTTCTTTCTTTTCTGTTTTCTAATATCTCTTCTTCTATGCTCTTTTTCTGTTTCTTTTTTTGACTCATTTCCTTCACCTCAAATTCAAAAAAAGTATACCTATTCTTAAAATAAGTATACCATTTTTTAATTCTTCTTGCAATAGTTTTATAACAAATCAATAATCAAAGGCCCTAAAAGAAGTAAAAGAAGTAAAGGTATAAAAAATATAACACTTATAACACTAATTTTAACAGGAATTTTACTTATTTGATCCTTTGCCTCTAATAATCTTTTATCTCTTATATAATCAATCTGTGAATAAACTGTCGCAATAATATTATTCCCAAAAATATTAGATTGTCTGATATTTAAAATAATATTATTAATAGTATCCGAAGGAATTCTATATTTTAACTCTTCCAAAGCTTCATCTAAATCTTTTCCATAATTTACATCTTTTATAACTTTTTTAAATTCTCTAGCTAAAGCTGAATCAGTATTTTTAGTAGTAACTTCAATCGCTGTTTTTATATTTCTTCCTGCTTCTAATGACAAAAGAAGTATTTCAAAAAAATATAATGAATCTTTCTCAAGTTCTTTTTCCCTTTTCTTTAATTTAGTATCCACTACTACTGGGAAAAACAAATGATGGACTAAAAAAGTCATTAACGGTGCAATAAAATAACCAAAATCTACAAAATATAAAATTAATATAAAAGTTAAAGCACAAATACCAAGTCTTAAATTAAGTAAAGTAATCGCTTCTAAATTATTATCCACTCCTAAAAGATTTATTTTGTCCTCAGCCATTTTTAAAGTCTTTTTACTATATATTCTATAACCTAAATTATTTCTCTTCTTTTTATTCATATTTATCACTCTCTTATCCTTATTACTTTTCTAACTATAATAATATATATAGTATATATTAAAAGAATCAAAACAAGTATAACTTTTCCTATATTCGTAGTAACAAATGGAACAAAATAAGCTGGGTTAAATATATAAATCATAACAAAAATAACAAGAGGAATAGCTACTAATATCTTAAATACAAAATTAGATAATGCTGTTACGGATTTAAGTTCATCTTCAAGTTTCTTTCTTTCAAAAAAACTTCTTTCAATTGAGGAAAATACCTTAACCACATTTCCTCCAGTTTTATTTAAAATAACTAAAGACGATGCTAAATATTTAGTCTCCTCTAATTTTATCCTATTAGCTAATCTTTCAAAAGCAATTTCTAACTCTAAACCATAAGTAAGGTCAATATACATTTTACGAAACTCTTCACTTATCGGACCATCTAATTCTTTCGAAACAACTTCTACTGCTTGCATAATACTTCTTCCTGATTTAAAAGCATTACTCATAATAATAACTGCTTTAAGTAAATCTTCTTCAATTCTTTTTTGTTTTCTTTTATAATTTAAATAAAGGAAAACATCAGGAATAAAGAACCCTACTAATAAAGATAACAATATTTGTAATATACTAACGTCTTGTCTTCGTAATACATCCGAAATAACTGTTATAATAAGAGCCAATAAACTTATTAATATTTTATTAGACAAAATATCTAAAGTATTTTCTCTTATTACTTTAGTAGAATCTAAATACTTTTTATAACGATTACTAAAATTAACAATTGCTTTACTTTTACTAATAAACTTGGAAATAATCCTAATTAATTTACCATAATAACTTCCTAATTTATCAAAAAATGAAACTGGTTTTTCGGTAATAGAGAAAATAGAAAATCTAAGTATTCTTTTTTCTAAATCTATAGCATTTTTAAGTTTAACAATTTGAAAAACTAAAACTACTAAAGTTATGACTATTACTGATTGAACTATAATTACTAATGTTAAGTTTTCCATTTCTCTATACCTCCTTTTTATTCAGATTTTTTCTTTTTAGAAGTTTTTTTATCAGATTTTACACTATTAAATATATCATCAATAGTATTAATTCCTTTTGATTTTATCTTTTCATAAACTCTAGGAACATATTTATACATAACATAAGATCCATTAACTTCTCCCGTTGAAGTAAGTCCTTTTTGTTTAAATCCAAAAATCTCTTTTAAAATAATTTCCCCATCTAAAATATCATTTACTTCACAAATAGAAACTATTTTTCTTTTACCATCTTGTAACCTTTCAATACACACTACTAAATCAATAGCCTTTTCTATATATTCTCTAATAGCTAAAACTGGAATTTGAATACCACTCATAAGTACCATGGTTTCCAATCTATTTAAAGCATCTTTCGGCCCATTAGCATGAAGCGTAGACAAACTTCCGTCATGTCCAGTATTCATAGCTTGAAGCATATCAAAAGCTTCCTTACCACGAACTTCTCCTACTATAATACGATCAGGTCTCATACGAAGAGAATTAATAACTAAATCACGAACTGTAACTTCTCCTTCACTATCATAATTAGTATTTCTAGTTTCCAAAGTAATAACATGTTCTTGAGATAATTTCAGTTCCGCCGCATCTTCAATAGTAATAATACGTTCATCATTACTAATAAGCGAAGACAATACATTTAAAACTGTTGTCTTACCACTACCTGTTCCTCCACAAATAATAATATTAAGTTTAGCTTTAACTGCTGCATCTAAGAATCTTGCCATATAAGATGTTAAAGTTCCCATTCTTAAAAGATCATCTATAGTATTTAAATTTTTCTTAAACTTTCTAACTGTTAAAACTGGACCATTTAACGAAAGTGGTGGAATTATAGCATTAATTCTCGACCCATCTTTAAGCCTTGAATCCACCATCGGATGAGCTACATCTATAGTTCTTCCTAAAGGCTGAATCATTCTTTGAATAGTTCTAACTATATGATCATCATTTATAAAAGATACTGATTCATCCTTTACTACTTTACCATCTATTTCAATATATATTTGATCTGGAGCATTAACCATTATTTCTGTGATATTTTTATCATCTAAAAGCTCTGTAATCGGTCCATAACCATTTATTTCATTTTCTATTAAATTAAATATATGATTTCTTTCTAAATTAGATAAATCATATCCTTCCAAGGCATTATCTATTTCATTATTAATATATTCAGTAAGATATTCATTATCCGGTACACCATTATCTAATATATTTTGAATAATTCTATTTCTTAAACTATCAAGTAAAACCTTATCTTTAAAAATTCCATAATCATCAGTATCCTCAGTTTTAATAAAAGCTGGAACATCTTTAATTTCAAAAGCTTCAGAAAGTGTCTTTTTCATTTTTCCCCCTCCTCTTTACCATAAAGTTTAAGGGCTATATTTTTAAGTTTATCATACTCTCTTTTATCAGTAAAAGATAAATTTTTATTCAATATCAATATCTTACCCTCTAAAATAAATTTATCAATATTTTTTATATGCATAGACTTAGAAATAGTAAAATCAATATTATTATTAATAACACTTCTAATATCATATAAAGAATAGTAATTTTGATTTAAATAAACTGATTCATTTAATAACGTATAATAATTATCATAACCAACATCTTTCATAATAGAGACAAAAGAATGAGCATTTTTAAGATCAAAAGTATTATTCGTTAACATATATAAAATAGTATCACTATTATCCAGTGCTGTAATATTTATCTCATCTAAAGAATGATAAGTATCTAAAAGAATTACATCATATTTATAGACAACATTATTAAGTATAACCGGAATATATTTAGCATCAACTTTATTAGCCATTCTAGGGTCTTTAGGGGCTGCAATTATATCAATATTTTCGTTATAAGTATAAATATAATCTTCCATTTTTTCATAGCGATTATTAGCTAAATCAGAGGCCAAATTAAACACTGTTCGATCATTATCACTATTTAAATAAGTAGCAACTGCTCCACCATATAAATCTAAATCTACTACTAAAGTTTTATATCCTAAAAGATGATACATTCCTGCTAAGTTAAGAGTAAAAATAGTTTTCCCAACTCCCCCTTTAGTAGAAGTAACAGTAATAATTTTTCCCTTCTTATCTTTCATATTAATTCCCCTCTTCTATTATTAATTTATTATCATTAACTTCTCCCTTTAGAGAAACTTTTATTTTATAATTATCAAATCCAATAATTTTACCGAAAATAGAATCTATTTCTTTTTCTAAGAATACTTCGTTTAAACCATTAAATTTAACATCAATATCTGAATCATTTTCTTTAATAACCTTTAAAACCTCGTCCTTATTTCTACCTTCTATTAATAAATAGTTTAAACCACTTCTTCCAATATCTTCTAATCTATTCTGCTCTCTAATCATATAAGAATAATCAAATATAAAAGCAAATATAATTAAAACCAGCGGAATAAGTATTACAAAAAAAACTAGTGTTTGACCCTTATTGTTCATAAATAATAGTCCTTTCAGTACTTATAGTATAAGGTTCTTCAAAAAAAAGTGACGAAAAAGGAGTAATAAGATTAATATCTTTAGAAACATTTATAGTTAAAGTATCATAATTTTCTATATAAGTAATATCAATATCATCTTCTACTTGTTCTTCTATATAACCATTTGTCTTTCCACTTTCTTTATAACTTACAACATCATTTACAATAGATTCTAAATGATTTCTTTGATAGAAAATATTAGAAAAATCAATTATTACAAAAATAATCATTATAATAATAGGTATAATTATTACAAATTCTACCAAGGCTTGTCCTTTTTTATTCATTAGGTTTGGCACAATAACCCTCTCCAGATTTTTCCCCTTCAACATATACCTCTCCAACTAATTCACAAGATGATTTAGTAATAGCATCTTTTAAATAACCTCCGAGTAAAGTAACAAGTGATATAGCTATAACACTAATAAGTGCAATAATCAATACATATTCTACCAAGGCTTGCCCCTCATTGTTTACTCTTTTCATCATCCTCACCTATTTTCCTACATTAATTTTATAAAAAATGAAAGAAAAAGTCAATTACTATTCTTATATTTTCTTCTTTTACATATAAATTAATAGGTGAAGAAAAATGGAAACAATAAAAAAATATCTAATAAGTTTAGGAATTAGCTTAGGACTAATCATAGTTTTTGCTTTTTTTATCAATATTTTAAATTATTTTGAACTTATCAATACTGGAGCTTATAAAACTATCTTAATTTTACTAGCAGCCCTAAGTATTTTTGTTGGAGCTTTTCTCTTAGGTAAGAAAGCTTCTCAAAAAGGTTATTTAGAAGGACTAAAATTTGGTCTTATAACTTGCCTTTTAATGCTTATAATAAGTTACTTAGCTTTTGATAGCAACATCTCTATAGATTCTTTAATTTATTATATAATTTTATTATTTACCTCATGTACTGGTTCAATGATTGGTATCAATAAAAAAACTTTAGATAAAAATAACTAAAGTTTTATTTATATTCCCTATTCCTTATTTTAGCCAAATTCTCTAAAGCTTCTAAAGGAGCTTTTTTCTTATAATCAGAAGGTACAAAATCATCTTTTTGATAATAAGAAGGCCCTAATACCAATTTATCACTTATTGTATCATATAAAAGTTCATGATAATAATTCTTATATAAAAGAACAAAAGACTCATAAGTATATTTTTCCACTTCAAACATACCTTTAAAATAACCACTAGAGCCAAAAAAAGTTGCTTCTTTTAAAAATCTTTCAAAAGAATAAAATTCTTTATTTTTGTCGTAATCATCTACTGCAATTATATTAAACTCATCTAAATTAGTATCATACTCTTTAAAAATAGTATAACCATTAACTTCTTTTAAAAATATATAAACATTACTAGCTTTATCAAAATCCTTACTTAAATATAATTTACTTACTTCATCCATAACAAATCCCCCTTAACTTACAAAATCCTGTAATATGTAATTAGATATATAAAGATATTCCTCTTTAATATAGTAATAACCATCTTTATATTCTAATTTAGAAACATCAAAAACTTCTTCTAGCTTTTCCTGATAACGATTATAAAACTCTTCCTCGCTTATTCCCTTAGTTTTTCTAAGACCAAGAATCATAAAATTTTCTTCATCTATTCTTTTAGTTATATCTACTTGTTCATACCTATAATTACCCTTTATATAATTAGTAATACTTCTAGTATTAGTATACCTAACATTATTAAAATAACCACTAGCACCTAATCCAAATCCATAATAATGATTATTATTCCAATAAGTTAAATTATGTTTAGAAAAATATCCATCTTTACTAAAATTACTTATTTCATAATGAATATAATTATATTTCTTTAAAAAAGATACAATATAATCATACATTTTCCTACTTTCATCATCACTAATCTCTTCATATCCTGCAATTTTTAATTTAGTATTATCCTCTAAAATCAATGAATAAATAGAAAGATGAGGAATATCTAAACTAATAAATTCCTTTAAATCAGCTTTAATATCATTTAAAGTTTGTCCTTTTATCCCAAAAATTAAATCAATATTAATATTAGTAAAATATTTCTTAGCCAGCAATATTTTTTTTCTAATATCTTTTGCTCTATATTCTCTTCCTAATAATTCTAAAAATTCATCATTAAAAGATTCTACCCCAATACTAAGTCTATTTACACCCTTACTTTTTAGAAATTGCAAAAACTCCAAAGTTATATCTTCAACATTACATTCAAAAGTAAATTCCCCTAAAGGAGAAAGATTTAATCTTTTAATAATTTCAAATAATTTCCAAAGATTATCAAAACTTAAACAAGAAGGAGTACCTCCTCCAATATAAAGAGTATCCAAAACTTCCTGGTTATAATAGCTAATTACTTCTTCCTCTAATGCTTTTAAATATTTCTTAACAAATTCCTCATTATAATACATTTTACAAAAATCACAATAAGTGCAAATACTTTTGCAAAACGGTATATGAATATAACAAGATTTAACTAAATCTTTTGTGACTTCCTTGAAACTTTCCATTTTCATCTCTTAAAACATCATTATTAGAAACAGAGTTTTTTCCACCCTTTATTTTACCTTCCAATTTATTTTTAGCTCGAAGTTCTTTAATAATATTTACTCTTTCCTCTCCGATTAATCTTACTGCTCTTTCCGATGTTAAATCTCTTCCTACTGTACTACTTGAAGTTTCTATTCCTTGCAGGGAAACTAGTCTTGCTAAATCTGTATCACTAATTTTTCCTTCATTATCAAAAAATAGTTCAATAGTTACTTGCGTTCTTTCTAATATTTTTTCTTCCTTACTGTCATTAATCATATCGCTAAACTCCTCATCATTCATCAATTTTAAGTATCGATAAAAACGCCTCACTAGGTAGTTCTACTGACCCAATCGTTTTCATCTTTTTCTTCCCCTCTTTTTGCTTTTCTAATAGTTTTCTTTTTCTAGAAACATCACCACCATAACATTTTGCTAAAACATCTTTTCGCATAGCTTTAATAGTTTCTCTAGCAATAATTTTATTCCCAATAGCAGCCTGAACTGGAACCTCAAACATCTGTCTAGGAATTATTTTCTTTAAATTTTCCGTAATTGCTTTACCACGTTTATAAGCAAAATCTTTATGGACAATAACACTTAAAGCATCGATTACCTCTCCATTTAATAAAATATCCATTTTAACTAAATCACTAGGTTTATTTCCAATAACCTCATAATCAAATGAAGCATACCCTTTAGTAGCACTTTTAAGCTTATTAAAAAAATCATAAACAATTTCTGAAAGAGGAAGTTCATAAGTAATATTTACTCTTGTCTTATCGATATATTCTAAATTCAAATATACCCCTCTTTTTTCCTGACAAAGTTCCATAATTGGCCCAATATAGGTACTAGGAGTAAAAATAGAAGCTTTAATATATGGTTCCGTTATTTTTTTTATATTAACCTTCTCTGGCATTTTACTTGGATTATCTACTAAAACTTTTTCTCCATTAGTTTTTATTACCTCATAAACAACTGAAGGAGATGTTGCTATCATATCAATTTTAAATTCTCTTTCTATTCTTTCCCTAGTAATATCCATATGTAAAAGTCCCAAAAAGCCACATCTAAATCCAAATCCTAAAGCTTTCGAAACTTCTGGAACAAATTCTAAAGAAGCATCATTTAATTTTAATTTTTCCAAAGCTTCTTTTAAATCCTCATATCGTTTTGAATCAATCGGATAAAGTCCACAATAAACAAAAGGTTTTATTTCCTTATAACCTTCAAGCGGTACCTGGCAAGGATTATCTTTATGCGTAATAGTATCTCCTACTCTAACATCACTAATACTTTTAATTGAAGCTGTCAAAAATCCAACTTCTCCAACCATAAGTTCATCTTTTAATACTTCTTTTGGAGTATGAATACCAAGAGATATTACTTCATATGTTGCTCCCGTTTTAAACATCTTTATTTTATCTCCTACTTTCAAAGAACCATTCATAATTCTAATTAAAAGCACTACTCCTTTATAAGGGTCAAAATAAGAATCAAAAATAAGAGCACTTAATTTATTATCATCAGTTAAAGGTTTAGGACAAGGAACTTTCAAAACAACACTATCTAAAAGTTCTTTTATCCCTATTCCTTCTTTACCAGAACAAAGAATTATATCTTCTTCATTAAATCCTAAAGTATCTATTATTTCTTGTTTAACTCTATCTACCTCAGCATTAGGTAAATCTATCTTATTAATAACTGGAATAATCTCTAAATTATTATCCATCGCTAAATAAAGATTAGCTAAAGTTTGAGCTTCAACTCCTTGTGTCGCATCCACTACTAAAATAGCCCCTTCACAAGCTGCCAGTGATCTAGACACTTCATAAGTAAAATCCACATGTCCTGGAGTATCTATCAAATTTAAAAGATATTTTTCATTATTATATTCATAGTTTAAAGCAACCGCATTTAGTTTTATAGTTATTCCTCTTTCTCTTTCCAGTTCCATAGTATCTAAAGTTTGATTTTTCATATCACGTTTTTCTACCGCATGAGTAAGTTCTAAAATTCTATCTGCTATAGTGCTTTTACCATGATCTATATGCGCTATAATACTAAAATTACGAATACGTTTTAAATCCATTTGTATCACCAGACCTATTGTATCATAATTTCTAAAACAAAAAAAGATTAGTCTTATAATCTTATTTTACTTTATTGACTTCTTTCATTTCATCAAGAAAATCATAGAATTCATAATCTATATTACCATTTTCATCTGTTATAATATTACTCATACTATCATCACCAGTAATTTCTAAAACTTGATTAATTCTTTGTCTTCTATAATCTTCAATAGCCAAAATTCTTGTTCTTACTAAATTAACTTCAGCAAAGCTTTTACAACTATTCAAATCTTCTTCTAATTTTGTTTTATATCCTTCACTTAACATATTATCAGTTACTACCACATTATAAAGACCAAACACTCTTTTTTGAATATCTGTTAAGTTATCTAATAATCTAGTTTCCATAAAACTTTCTCCTTTCTAAAAGTGCCTTATATTATAAATCATATTACTAAATAAGGCAAGTAAAACTTTAAAAAACTAATTATTCTAATAAAGACAAAGCAAAAACTCCTTAGTTTACACCGTTTTTAAATAGCCCAACATAATTTTACATTTTTTACTTGTTTTCTTAAAACTTTTCTTTTATAATCATACTAGGAGGGAAAGTATGAAAAGGGATAAAAGTTTTTATTGTATTTTTATAATGTTTTTATTTGTAACTTGTTATTTAACATGTTTCATTATGTCTAGTAGAATTATAGAATTTGGAGGACTTATCGCCACTGCCGGAGCAATTATTTATCCATTTACTTATTTTATAGCAGTCCTATATTATGAAAGATATGGAAAAAATAAAATCTTTGAACTTATTAATTTTACTATAATAGCCCTTATTTTTATGGGTATAATGCTAGCACTTGCCTCAACCTTTAAAGTTTCCGGAGGAACTGATGGTTTAGAAAAAATCTTTAATGTTGATTTTAGAATGTTATTCGCAATGGTAGTAGCTTTTATTGTAGGACAATATATCAATATCAGATTATACAAATTCTTAGGGCATCAAAAAGGTTTTGACTTTTTAATATCTGGTACAATTGCCATTACTATCGATAGCTTCTTATTTATTTTCTTAACTTATCTAGGAGTTGCACCATTTAAAGAAGTTATATGTTTAGCGACTGGACAATATGTATTAAGCGTTATTGCTATTATAATTTTTGCTCTATGTTTCCATTCTTTAATTCCATCTTTATTAACTAACAAAGATAAAGCTTTAAAAGAAGAAGAAAAAGAATTGAAAACCTTAACTAAAACTACTAGCACTAAAAAAAGCACTGCTAAAACTACTGCTAAGAAAAAATCAAAAACAGACGAAAAAAAATAAGCCTTTAAGGCTTTTTTATTTTTGATTCATTTTAGTCATTTGTTTCATAACTTGATTAACTTGCTTTTGACTCGGAGTTCTTCCCATACTAGTCATCATAACCTTTATCATATCCTCAGTAATCGGAGGATTCTTCTTAAGATATTTTTGCATAAAAAACCTAGCTAAGAAAAAACCTATAATAAGTCCAGGAATAAGTCCTATTACAATCATTAATATATCATGCCACATAATTTATACCTCCATAGATATATTTTATAAAATAGTTTATGATATTGCAAGAAATTTTATTATAAAAAAGAAAAAGATTAGCTTTTTACTCTTTTTCTAAGTACAAAGAAATAATCTTGATCTTTAAAATTACAAACAAAAAGTGGACCTTTTAAATCACGTAAATCATTTAAAAAAGTAGGATGATCTATATTACTCTCTATCTTAATATTAGAACTCTTAACAGTCAAAATAGAAATTTCATTTAAAAACAAATTATTTATGATATGTTCATTATTATTATAAGAATACATAATCTTATCAGCATATTTATTTTTAAAAAAATCATTTAAATAATTCTTATCCAAAAAATTACTAATTTGTGAAAATAAATTATAACCATATTCTTTATCAATAGGTTTCATATAATATATTCTATTAAAAATAAAAAATAATTCACTAGACTTATCCTTATATAATTTATAAAATTCATCTTTAACATTAAATACATAAAATTCTTTCATTCTTATCACCACAGTAAGTATATAAAATTATCTAACCATTTTTTGTCGAAAAAAAGAAAGAATTAAAATTTTACTCTTTCTTCAATATAATCTTTAACTTCCTCTAATTTTAAAGTAACTTGCTTCATTGTATCTCTATCACGTAATGTAACTACTCCCTTTTCTAACGTATCATCATCTACTGTTAAACAAAATACAGTACCAATCGCATCATTACGACGATATCTCTTTCCAATTGAGCCAGTTTCATCATAATTAGTCATAAAATATTTTCTAAGATCTTTATATACTTCCAAAGCCTTATCTTGATGATATTTTTTCACCAGTGGTAAGATTGCAACTTTATAAGGTGCTAAAAAAGGATGTATTCTTAAAACTTCTCTAGTATCATTTTCTAACTTTTCTTCTCTATAAGCATCAAATAAAACTGCTAAAACTGCTCTATCAAGACCACAGGTAGATTCAATTACATAAGGAACATATTTAGTATTAGTTTCTGGATCTAAATATTCTTGACTTACTTTACTGTATTCCATATGACGAGAAAGATCAAAATCAGTTCTATTATGAGTACCATTTATCTCTCCCCAACCAAAAGGAAATTTATATTCAATATCACAAGCTTCTTTAGCATAATGAGCTAATTTTTCATGATCATGAAATCTTAAATTATCAGGATCAATTCCTAAAGACTTATAAAACTCAAGTCCATAGTTTTTATAAAAATTATAAATCTCTGAATCTGTACCTTCCTTGCAAAAAGTCTGAAACTCCATTTGCTCAAATTCAATAGTTCTAAAAGTAAAATTACCTGGAGTTATCTCATTACGAAAAGCTTTACCAATTTGCCCTATAGAAAAAGGAATTTTAGCTCTCATTGTTCTTTGAACATTTAAAAAGTTTACATACTCTCCTTGAGCATTTTCAGGTCTTAAATAAATTGTACTTTTACTATCATTAGTTACCCCTCGATTAGTTTCAAACATTAAATTAAATTCTCTAACATCAGTAAAATTAGACTTACCACAATTAGGACAAGGAATTTTATTTTCTCTTATAAAATTTATAAGCTCTTCATCATCCATAGCATCACCCTTAGAGCTATCAGTAAAATCATTAACTAAGTTATCTGCTCTAACACGCATTTTACATTCCTTACAATCAATAAGGGGATCAGAAAAAGATGAAACATGACCAGAAGCTTCCCATACTCTAGGGTGCATTAAAATTCCAGCATCTACTTCATATGCATTGTCCCTTTCTTGAATAAATTTCTTTCGCCACGCCTCTTTAATATTATTTTTTACTCTAGCACCAAGTGGACCATAATCCCATGTATTTGCAAGTCCTCCATATATTTCACTACCAGGAAAAATAAATCCATAGT
>URXR01000025.1 GCA_900551925.1 uncultured Mycoplasmatota bacterium
TATTCACACCAGCATAGCTGGTGGTTTTAAATGCAAAACTGATGTTTTGCATAATAAAAAAGAATGAAATTACTTTCATTCATCAAAGAAATCATCAAAAAATTGATCATCAGTAACTACAAACTTAGAAACTTGAGAATCCTTAACTGGTTCTCCTCTTTTCATTTCATTTCCTGTTGGTTTATTATTAGCCCCAATTATTTCAGAACTATTTACTGCATTATTTATAGCATCACTAACAGGGTTAGTATTTTGAACATTATTTGAAACCTCATTATTATTTAAAGTAGCATTATTCATAAATCCTGCTAACTTTGTCGGAGCAATATTACTTACTTCATCTGATATAGTTAAGTTATCACTAATACTTGACTTTTCTTCCATAGTTAAAGGTTCTTTTTGAGATAAAGTTTCCTTATTTTCTAAAGATTGTTCTTTTTTAACTTCATTAGTAGTTACTACATTTTGTTCTTCTTGCTTTTTCTTTTCTTTTTCTTCTTTAGCTTTCTTTTGTCTTTCAGCTTCTTCTTGTTCCTCTTTTTCAAGCTCTGCTATTTTAGCATCTATCTTTTTAACTAAATCATCAACATTTAATCCTCCAGAATTAGAATTAGGCCTTGAATTACCAAAATTCTCAAAAGGATTATTAGGTATTGGAGGTGGTGTCATTCCAGGCATATTTGCCATTCCTCCTGAAGTTCCACTAACTCCATTTTCTACCATATTCATAAATTTATTTTTTCTTTTTTCCTTAACAAATTCTCTAATATCAAAGACCTTAATAGGCTGTTTTTGTCTTTCAATAAATGGATCTGCTTCTATTTTTTTAATACCCCAATCCATTTCAAAATTAGGTTTTAATCTAGATTTATAAGGATCTAATCTAATTCTTTTTACTATTGCTTCAAACTTTTTCATTCTTTGAAGATCTGCAACAGTAGCTAAAGGTCTAGTCTCTTCCCGCTCCTTATCACCTTTTCCAACCTTTACAATCTTATCACCACAAAGTTCACTTATTTCCTTTAAAGCCGCTAGTTCAGTTGTTAAAAGATACAATAAATTATTACAATTACTACGTATTGTTTGGGCATCATTATCGCCATATACTGAATTAAGTTGAGCAAAGTTTTGAATAATCATCGTAAATCTAATAAGTCTAGAACGAGCTGCCGTAATCATTGTTGTAATATCTTTAAGTGGAGGCATATTAGCAAACTCATCCAAAATAAAGTTAGTTCTAACTGGAAGTTCCCCTTTTGGAGAATTTTGAGCCACATCAATTAAAGATTCATAACATTGTTTAATAAAAATAGTCGCTAAAGCATGATAAGTTTTCTTTTCATCTTGAATTATCATAAAAACTGCTGTTTTCTTCTTTCCAATAGAATCAATATCAAAATCATTTTGCGATAGCATTTCTGATAAATTTTCACGAGAAGAAAATAATCTTATTTTTTGTTTAAAAGTAGATAAAATAGAACCCTTAGTTTCTTCTGGAGCAAAAATAGTTCCTGAAGCACAAGTATAAGCTGCTCCCGCCGGATCCTTTTCATTAAAATATTCTTTAATATAGGTACTACGAGCTCCAAATTTTTCCTCTCCTAAAGTAGTCATTAAAGAAATACTATTAATATTTATTTCTTCTTCCTTAGCATCTTCAAAAAGACCTAAAGCAAGTCCCGCAAAATAATCAGCAGAAGTTTTTTCCCAGAATGGATCCTTATTAGCACTACTTTCTTCATACAAAATATTTGAAGCTAAATCATCTAAAAGTTCCATAGCTTTATCAGTATTTCCTGATTTATATAATTTATATGGCAGATGAAGTGGATTCCAAGTATTACCACGTTGTGGATCACGGAAATTTAAAACTAAAATTTGATATCCCTTTTCTTTTAAAAGTCCTGCATTTTCCCTATATATCTCACCTTTCGGATCAGTTACTATCATTGATTCACCCTTTTTAGCTAAAATCTTGACAAGCGGATGAATTATACATTGGGTTTTACCTGTTCCAGTTGACCCAATAACTAAGTTATGACTTTCGCCATCATCAACCCAAATTTTTCTTCCATCATTTACTAAAGGAAAACCAGCATACTGATATTCATCATCAGTAACATTAACTTCTTTTAAAGTACTTTTCATTTCCTTATCAGTACACCAACGAGAATATCCTTTAGAGTCTTTTTGCCCTTCAACTATACCAAAACCCTTTTCTCTTTCAAAGAAATAACTTTTCACTGTAACAAACAAAAATACCATGGCAAAAAGATAAAACACTATTACCGCTGGTAAATTATTTACCAAAGCAGTAAACGGATTAAGTCCTGCAAATCTCCCTTCAGTAGAAAAAGAATGAATATTATTTACAAGTACTGAAACAACAAATAATAAAATTAGGGAAAAAAGCCCAAAAATGAGCCAATCTTGTTTTGTTGCTTTAAATTTTAGTTTCATATTTCACCCTCCTGGTTATTATAGTCCTCCTCCAGATCCAAAAGATTCAAGTTCTTCTGGAGTAACTAATACTGTAATACGCATTCTCCTAGAACCACATACAAAGAGTGCTTCTCCTTGAGAATAACGTTTGATACTTTCTTTTTCATTATCGTTTAAATCAATAAGCAGAGATAAATCTTCAACTGCTTGTTTCTTAAGTCCCATAACTAAATAATACGAAGCATTATCAAAGATAGCCTTACCTTGAGTTATTACCGCTTGAGGTGTAAAGTCACTTGGTTGTTGAGTAATAATTATATTACCTGTATTATACTTACGAGATCTTCTTTGAATTTGTGCTAAGAAATCAGCTCCTAACACATTACCACCAGATAAAAGCACATGAGCTTCATCAACCATTAACACTGTATTTTTTGAAGCATCTAGGCATAAACTCCAAGCATATTTTAAAACGTTAAATAAAAGTGCATTTCTAATATTTACATCAGAATTCATAAGTTCACGTATATTAAATACTATAAAACTACTACGTGGAGCAATTGTAGTTTTACCATTAAAGTAAAATCTAAGTTCATTAGTAAGAGGTCTTATCTTAAGTTCTAATCTTTCCATAATATCTCTTTCATGAGTCATATCTGTCATAGAGATTAATTTTCCCTTAATTGTAGTATAAACATCATCAAATGTTGGATATTGACTACTTGTAAAGTTAGAGAAATCAGTATTAAATCCAATACCAAAACGTTGATATGTTTCTTGAACAAGTTCAATAAATAAATTAAGAACATCTTCTTCAATCGAAGGATCATAATACTTCATAAATGCTTTTAAAAATTGTAAAGTCTTAGTAAGAACTGTATATCCAAGTCCTTCTCTTATTTCATCATCATCAGCATCTATTAATACCTCTAAAGGGTTAATAAGTCCAAATTCTCCACCCTTACCTAGATCAATAACATCTCCACCAACAGATTCAACCATTTCCTTAAGTTCATTTTCTGGATCAATTGCTACTATTTGATAACTATTTCTAATTGCCGTACGCAAAAGAAGCTTAGCAGCCGTACTTTTCCCAGAACCTGAAGTACCAAGAATAATCATATTAGCATTAACTCTATTATGTTCTTTTCTCATTTGATATAAGAACTGATTAAACATAACAACCCCACCAGAGAAATCTGTACCAAGAAGTACTGATGGCCCTGGATCTTTAATACTATCAAAGATATATGGATACATACCAGCCATTGTTGGACTAGGCATTATTGTTCCAATACGTTCTTCAATTTCTTGTTTAGGAAAAATCGGAATAATTGATTTTAATACTTGTTCTTGTTCAAATCTAAGAGGAATAGCACGAAGTTGCATAGCATCTAAATAATTTTTAATTTGTACTTTTTTAAGCTCTAAATCTTCTTTAGAATCTCCAGATACTACTATATGCATTTGAAAATCAAATGTTTTAGATTGCGCAGCAGCAAGTTGTTGAATAAATGACTCCAATGTCTCATAATCTTGCCTTATTGTTTCTTGATAAGTGACATCCTTTTCTTCTTGATATCTTATCTTCATTGATGCTACTTCCTTACTAAGCATCTTAGTTAAGGTAGAAAATGGAACAGGTATATGTTTTATAACAATCTTAACCCCAGGCATATTAGTAATATTAGATAAAAATCCCACTCCAACATATCTAGGATATCCTACTACTGTTAAAATAGTCATATATTTATCACTAGCCACTATCATAGTACTATTTGAAAAATCAAGCCCCTTCGGAGCAACTTCACTCTTAAAAAAACTCATATTGGCATCACTCCTCCAGCTTCATATTTATCTCCACCATTTAAGAAATTATCAATAATCATTCTTAAATCATCATTACTAGTTTGACTAGCAACTAGTCCAGCACTAGCTAAATTATTTATAATACTACGTACTTTCTTACCAAGCATTTCTTGATTTTTTTCTTTGAATAAAATAAAGTACTCAGTATCCACTACATTATTATTAATAAAGAAATCACCCTTAGCCATATCTTGTGAAATCATCTTACGAATTCTTTGGTCTTGGGTTTTATTAAATAAAACCTGTAATTCTGCTTGATATACTGCAATATCTACTGGGCGATCTGCTACAACAAGCCAAAACTCAAAATCCATAGTATTATAAAAGTTCATAAGTCCAATTAAAGCATTATCCATCGAACTTTGATCTAAAATGAAAATATTACGAGGTTGTATTTTTACACCAGTTATCATCTCATTTCGATTATTATACATTATTCCATTACTAATAGCTTTAAGAGGAATCCAGTTTTCTGTATACTTAGGATTCTTTTGAGCAGCTTTAGGCATAGGCCTAACACCTGAGTTTTGACCACTTCCAGTTTGATTTACATTTTGATTAGCACTCTGATTCATTTGATTAGCTTGATTAACCTGATTATTCATCTGATTGTTCATATCTATAACACCAACCTCTCCATACATATTTTCTTCTATTTACAAAATAGAATTTATAAGCTTCATGAAAGAAAACTCTTACATTATGATAATTAGCAATCGGAAATACTAGAAATCCGCAAGTTCCAATAGGAAGAAGCGTCACAATTATCCCCCATATCTCCGTAACCGGAAGAAGGAGTAGTAATATAAATGATATTGTTACTCCTGTTATTAAAATTATTAAATCTAACTTAGTTAAAAAACCAAATATCAAACCTTGCTTTTTACTATTAGCAGGTACCAAATAATTGTAATCCATCTAGTATCACATCCTTTTTATATAAATTAACTTTTCTTAGAGTAATCTTCAAATGCTTTTGCACGACCATACTCATCAGAACTTTGTACTTCAACAATCTCAGTTTCGTATTGATTAGATTTGTTTCTAGCAATACCTTCGGCCTTTCCATACTCCTTAAAGTTATTAATAGACTTACCTTCCATACCAAGTTCTCTTTGCAATGCGTGTTTAGAATTAAATTCAGCTTGCATTACTTTTTCTGCTTGATCTATTTTGCCAACAGTAGATTTTTCAAAATTAATATCTGATATAGTACCATCAGCATTATAATATTTAGCTTTCTGTCCAGTATCAATCCATTTTGTACCATCATAATATTCAACACTGTCAGTATCCTGATTAAATCTATTAACCTCATTCAGTGCAATAAAATCTTCACGATATTTTTTATAAGCTTCTTTTCCAGTAGATATTATGTTGCCATTTTTATCTTTAACAAAAACTGAATTAGGATTACGTTCCATTCTTGCTTTCATATCTGATAAATAATTAGAACTATCAGCCATACCTTCAATATTGTCTTTATGTTTTCTAAAATTATCTAACATTTCTTTTTTATCCACTTTATCTTTTATCTTGTTATCCATTCGTGTTTGAGGAGAATATCCAACAGTACCAGCTATTCCAGCAGCAGTCCTCTGCCAGAAGCCTAAGCCATTTTTCTTAGCATCATTTATTCTTGCATTTCTAGCACTTATTCCCTGCGCTCCACCAGTAATATTTCCTTTAGCACCAGAGCCAGCTCCCATCATTGCACCTTTAGTAAGACCACTTAAACGTCCTAATCCTTTTCCTGTCGCAGCACCAACTGCTCCCCCAAGTACTGCACCTGCTCCAAATCCTGCAGCAGCTTTACCCATTCCAAGAATATCTTTAAATGAACCGCCCATTGAATCAAGTCCAAATATTTTAGATATCATACTAGGAACAAGCTTAGCAAAAATAAGTATAGCAACAATATAAAAGAATCTATATAACAAATTATCAGAAAATTCATCATTATTTATAAGTCCTTGTAACAAACCAAGAGCTAAAGATATAGCAATAAGTTTAATAAATAAATCTAGATAAGTAGCAATATACATTTTCCCCCATTGACCGAATACCTTATCATTAGGATCAATATAACTTATCGCAGGAAGTGGTGCCATTACTTGAAGAAGCGTAAGTTTAAGTCTACGTACTATAACATCAACACATAAAATCAATAAATAAACAACTAACGCTATCCCAACTACCATTGATATGATAAATCCTATATCAAGTTTATCATCATCTATTAATTGCTCTAACTCATCATTACCTTTAGAAGAAGTAAACATCTTACCTTGAGCTTCTTTACACTCTTCTGTAGCACCATCTGCACAGGTATGAAAACTAGCAGCAGAAGCTTGAGCAAAACCTATAGCGCCAGAACTTACACCACTTAAAAATTCAGTATTACCTTTATTATTATTAGGGTCTGCAGCATCAAACAAACTTGCTCCTTGCCCTACAAAAGCTTTAGCTGTACCAGTACCTTTAATTCCTACTTTATTATCCTCTTTCAGCTTTTCTAATTCCTGTTTAAATTCCTTATAAGAAGAATAGCCTCCTAAAATACCAGTATTAGGACAATCCATTCTAACATAACTACTTCCTGGAGCAACAGTTCCACAATCAGTAATACTATTATAAGGAAAATCTTTTCTAGGAGAATAACTATTTCCATTATAGTTTATATATTTAGGACATTCTGATGGAAAACCATTAGCAAACATCCCAGCAGTCATAACATTTTTTTCTAAAGCTGAATATTTACCATACTCTTCAACCCCTCCAATAGTTGTTCCACTTCTAACTTTATAATAATACGGAGTCTTGCCAATACGATAGGGAGTACCAACACCTTCATTAGCGCTTTCTTTCGATTTAAAGAAATCTATTTTATATACTTTATTAATTGTAATACTTTCTGCAACTTCCTGAGTTGGACGACCAAGCACAGTCCTCATACCTCTTTCATGTTTTGATACTCCAAAATAATAACAAGATAAATCTCCAGTAGCAGCATAAACATCTTCAACTAAATATCCTCCAATATCAGAAAAAGACTTAGTCATTATACCACTATCTATTGCTTGTGAATTATTATCCTTTGTTATTTTTACTCCTCCACCAAGCTCTATAAGCCTAACAATCAAACCATCTTCATCATCAAGTAGAGCTCTTTCTATTCTAGGAGCCAATCCACCTTCATTACAAGTGTCGCCTTCACAACTTTTAAATAATATTCCTTGAGGTTGCAAAACTAACAAAAGTACAATAGATATAACTATTCTAGATATAAGCTTACCAGCTCCAACATTACTATCATTCATTTTATCAGGATTAACAAGCATTTGAATTAAACCAATAACAGTTCTAAATAGCATAAAAACTCCAGCTAAAACATAACATGTCTGAGTTAAGTTTTCTAAACTTGCTAGATCTAATGCTTCACTTCTTGTGGCCAAATCTAGCATCATATCATATACTTTAGCAACCACTGAATAAATACCAGAAGTCATACTAACTTCAATACCAGAAAATATACCTAATATCTGAAACATATGCTTACACTCCTATCTTACAAACACCGCTCATTAAACCAGCTGAATAAAGTAAAATATTTAATAACATTGGTACAAAAAATATTGCTACTCCAATCATTACTCGTTTAATAATCCTAGGAATTGCCTTATTCATTTCATTTTCATCTTGAGCTATTGCTGCTCTAACTACATCAACACAGCATAAAACCATAACCAAACAAGGCACAGCTATTTGAACCCAATTAAACACTTCATTTAATATGTTTCTAAAATCCGTTCCTAAAACATCACAATCAGCTGCACTTGGTAAAGAAAATAAAATATCTACATTATTCATAATAAAATCTATCATTGATATCACCTACACATTATTCATCTATTTTATTATAACAAAAAAAAAAGTACTAAACAACATGTTTTGTACTTTTTACTATTTTTTTTACAATTTAATCTAACAATTACCAGGACTTGCTACACATGCAAAACATGTACTTGAGGTACTAGCACCTTGATCTGCAACTAATCCAAAGATAATTTGAACTATAACAACAATAAAGAATATAGCTACACCATAAATAAGTCTCATTAAAAGCATCTTTTGAGCTTCTTTTATTTTCTTATCTTCTCCAGCCATTACCGCTTTACCTAAATCAATTGTACCTAACAATACTATAATTACTGGTATAGCAATTTGTAATATATTAATAATATTTCCTATAAATTTCCAAATCGCTTTTGAATCAGAACAAAAATCTAATATTTGCATTCCTACTACACTTAAAATCTCCATATATATTTATACCTCTCTTTCTATCTAAATATATGATACTATGTTTAATGACTACTTGTCAAACTATTTTTAAAATTTTTCAATATTTTACAGCTCATCTAAAGGAGCTTCACTATTTTCCTCGATTTGTTCTTGTTCATTTTCCTCTATTTCTTCTTGTTCTCTTTCTTGTTTTTCTTTATTTTCTTCTACATACTCTAAACAACTTTTATTATGAGGACTAGTTGCACAATCCCAACAGATTTTAGTATCACCTTCATCTGTTTCTACTCCTAAAAGTCCAAATATTATTTTTACAAAAGTAAAGATAAAAAATATAGCCACCCCATAAATAAGTCTTTTTATGAAATTCTTTTGAGCTTCTTTTACTGTTTTCTCTTCTCCCGACATAACAGCTTTACCTAAATCTATCGTACCCAAAAGAACAATTAAAACTGGAACAATTATTCTAATTATATAAATAATTTCTCCAATAAATCTCCAAATATTTACAGAATCAGCACAAAAGGTATTCATAAAACCACCACCAAACTACTGGCTAATTATAGCACATTTTTACGATTTTGTAAAGTTTTTTATCACTATTCATTATAAAATATGTTATTATTATATATGAGGTGTAAAAATGAAAAAATATTTAGGATTAATTATCTTTTTAGCTATAATAGTAGCCCTTATATTAGTAGCAGTAATATTTACCGAAGATGAAACCAAATATATCCATGAAATAACTATGGATCAAATAGTAGAAAAAATAGATAATGAAGAAAGCTTTATGTTATACATAAGACAAACCAACTGCGAACACTGTCAAGCCTTTACTCCAAATTTCTTAAGTGTTCTAAGTCGTAATGATCTTGAAGCTTTTGCTATTAATATTGATAACTTAAGTGATGAAGATGCCGAAACATACAACAGTCTTTTTGATGTTACTGGTACTCCAACCGTATTATTCTTCGATCAAGGTAACGAAAGTTTAATAAGAATCGAAGGAGAAGCTACTAAAGCTGCTATCAAGTCAAAACTAGAATCAACTGGTTTTATTAATGAAAATTGATAAATGACACAATCATTTATCAATTTTTTTACATTCTATGCTTCTTAAATTATAATTAATTCTAAATAATGTAATCAACTTAATTCAGGCTAGAAACAATTCATGAATCATTATTCTATATTCAAAACTATTCAAGTTACACAAGATTACAATAATCTTTCGTTTTAAGTGTTATATTCTTAACATCTATCATGTAAGAAAATATTAAAGATATGAAACAAAGCATCCTAACTTCTGAATTATAAAAATTTTCTAAAAGCATCAATTTTTCTTTCAATAAATATAGAATTATCTATTTCCATTCTAAATTCTTCATCAAAATATTGATAAAAAAACTCATGCCTCCTTAACAGAATTTATTTTAAGTATTTTATATCAGCATTATTAAGAATTTGCATTTGTGAGATAGCAATTTTATTCAGCCTTTCAAGTCGTTCTGATTGTTTTAATCCATCATTAATAAATACAGAATTTAAATTTTCTAAATTTGCTAAACAGATTAATTCATTTATAGTAGCATAATCTCTAATATTACCCTCTAAATTAGGATTTTTATTTTTCCACTTTTTTGCAGTCATACCAAATAATGCCATATTCAAAACATCTGCTTCTTCTGCATAAATATAATTAATTTGTTCTTTAGTTAACTCCATGGGAATTAAATTTTGCTTAACCGCATCAGTATGTATTCTATAATTAATCTTAGATAGTTCTCTTTTCGCATTCCAACCAAATTGTTTTTGTTCTTCTGCTTTTAATCTTTCAAATTCTTTAATTAAAAGTAATTTGAATTTAGGACTAATCCACATTCCAAACTCAAAAGCAATATCTTTATGAGCATAAGTTCCGCCATATCTTCCTGCTTTTGACATTATACCAATAGCACTTGTCTTTTTTACCCATTCTTTAACACTAATTTTATAACTATTTAATCCTGCTTGACTTTTAATTATGGTGAATTCGCCATAATTAAAATTAGGGTTATGTATTTCTTCCCAGATACCTAAAAATTCAATTGTATTTTTATTTCTCAACCAATCAGACACGAAAAAATCACCATCTTTAGATTTTAGCATATCAGTAATTGATATATAATCTTCATCTTCTATCTTAAAATAAGAAATTTTTTGTTATAAAACAATTAATTCTGCCATTATACCTCCTCGTAATCAATATATATTATTCTTCATTATTAATATCTTTAGCATTAAAGCCATCTTTAACAAATAAATTAAAATATTACATTCTTCATCATATCCTTTAGCGCGATATGTATTTATTGCGCTTTCTACTGTTAATGATGGATTAAATGTTTCATCTATTCTTTCTCTTCCTAATTTTGCTAACCATTGTTTAATTGGTTCGGCATTAGGGCTAGGAACTGATTCAATTATTCTAAACATACCTTCGATATCTACAACATCAGTCATGCGATACTTACCATCTTGGGCTTTGAGTTTCAAAGCGTGACAATTTGTCACGGTTTCATTTCCTTCTTTTCTTAATCTCTGTTTTAGCTTTCTCCAATAAGACTATTTATCTTTACTTTCTGATAATACCCCGACTATATCAACAACACTAATATAGTATTTTTCTTCTTCTTTATCCCAAATAGTCCTAATTGTTTTATTATTAAATATTTTATTAATTAAGTGCATCTTATCTTGGTTCATAAGTATTCCTCCCTACTATATTTTTATTAAAAATATAATGAATACCTAAATTTTTATAAAAAAATAACAAATAAGTTGAATACTCATTTGTTATCTTAGAAATCTTTACTATTTTTAATTTTTAAATGTAAAAGTAACTTTAGTACCTGACTTTACTTTTTTATTAGAAATAGACTGCTTAGAAACATAACCATATCCTTTATAACTACATTCTAAATCAAGCATATTACAAATCGCCTTTACTTCTTGTTTACTATATCCTTTTAAACTAGGAAGTGTATAACTATTAGCATTAGTCTTTAAAATAAGGGTATCATTTACATCAATAATACTATCTTTGGAAGGATACTGATCAATAACTTTTGATCCACTTCCTAAATATAATTTTTTGATACCTGTTGTTTCTTTCTTTATCTCACTTAAAGTTTTATTTAAATAATTATCTGCAATATGATTTTCTTTATCATCATTAGTCTCTTCTTCTGCAAAAATATTTAAATATTTATTCATATTTTTAACAATCGAAGTAACTGCATCAGATAAAGGACCACTTGTACCTCTTTTAACTGAAGCATAAATAATAACTTCTGGATCATCTTTAGGCCACATTCCTACAAAACTCTTAGTAACATTATAATCATCAGTATAATACTTACCATTATCTTCATTAACAAGTTGAGCTGTTCCAGTTTTACCTATAACATCAGAATTTTTAACTCTATACATGTAGCCTGTCGCTCCATACCAGTCAGATTGAACAGTGTCATACATAAGATCTCTTATCTTTTCAGCTGTCTCTTTTGAAGCCACTCTACCTACTTCTTCTCTTCCTCCAGTATAAACTTCTTCACCATTTTCATCTACAACTTTATCGATAATATAAGGCTTTAACATAATACCATCATTAGCAATAGAAGTAAGAGCTTGAATATGTTGCATCGGAGTAGTAGTAATTCCTTGTCCAAACGAAGCATTATAAACTTCTGTCTGATATTTAAAATCTATTTGACCAGAAACTTCATTAGCTAAAGTTATTCCTGTTTTAGTACCAAATCCTAATTTTTTAAAATAATCTTGCAAAATAGTCTTATTTATAAAATTATTCATAATATTTATAACTCCAACATTACTAGAAGCTAAAAATCCTTGGTCATAAGTAATCCTACCAAATCCTCCGGCCAACCAATCATTAATAACTGTTCCATCATCGGTTTTATAATACCCTGAATTAAACTTATCGCTACCTCTGTAAGTACCAGCTTCCATTGCAGCCATATAAGTATAGATTTTCATAATTGAACCAGGTTCATAAGCTTCTGCTACTGTTATATCAGTCCAATTTTCAATATCTTTTTTATTAGGATTAAACGATGGGCTTTGACTTGTTCCCAGTATTGCCCCTGTTTTAGCATCCGCAACAACTACTGAAAACCAATCAAAATCATAATCTTCAGCAGCTTCACTTACTGCTTGTTCTACAAAAAATTGAACATTAGAATCAATAGTTAAATAAACATCATTTCCATCAATTGCATCAACAGTCACATCTTTAGTACCAGGTATCTTATACCCATTTAAATCCTTTTGATATGTAGTATAACCATCAGTTCCCGATAAAACATCATTTAAAAGTTGTTCCATTCCAAACTCTCCTACAATCTTGCCATCATCTGTTGATTTAGCATAACCAAGTACATAAGAAGCAAAATCACCATTTGGATAATATCTTTCTTCATCTTCTATAAAATCTATTCCCGGTAACTCTAATTTTTCTATTTCTTCTTTTTCCAGCTCAGTAAGACCTTTACCCGCTGTACCAAACTCTACTTGATAAACATCCTCTTGATTTAAAATATCATAAATTTCATCTTCATCCATATTTATAACCGTTGCTAACTTCTTAGCAGTCATTCTTTTATCTTTAACATGATATAATTCGTCTTCTCCTTCACTACGTGACTCATCTAAATACGCTATTAAAGTATAAGAAGACACATTTATTGCCAAAGGTTCTCCATTTAAATCATAAATATTTCCTCTTTTAGCTTCAATTGTTGTCGAAACCACACTACGACTAGCAGCAAATTCCTTTAAATTTACTCCATCTACTTCTTCAGCAAGTGATAAATAACCCGTTCTATACATTAAAATTCCAAAACAAAAAAGAGCTAATACAATAAATATATTAATTATTTTATTGTTATATCTCTTTTTCATTTAATCACCTACTATTCTATCGTTTTTATACTATTACTAGTATAACTTAATCCCATCTTTTTTGCAACTGATTCCAAATTTTCTAAAGAAGCAAGTTCATTTATTTTCATTTGCAAGCTTTCATTATTTTTGTTTTGCGTAGATATTTCTTCTTTACTATTTTCCACTTCATAATTAATTTCACTCAAAGTACTTTTAACATAAACATTCATAAAAGGATAAGAAGCACACATAATCCCAGTAATTATAAATAATACTATTTCATATTTTGTAAATCTTACTTTTTTCTTTCTTTTAGCCATAATCTTCTCTCCTTTATTTTATTCTTTCAATAACTCTCATTTTTGCTGATTTACTACGAGGATTTTCTCTTATCTCTTTCATACTAGGTAAAATTGGTTTTGAAGTAATTAATTTAAAATCAGGAAGCATATTATCTGGTATATTCGGAAGTCCTTTAACCACTTCATCTATTTTGCATCTTTCTTTAAAAATGTTTTTACATATTCTATCCTCTAAAGAATGAAAAGTAATAACTACTACCCTACCTCCAACATTTAAAATATCCAAAGCATCATTTAAAGCTTTTTCTATTTCACCAAGTTCATTATTAACTTCTATTCGCAAAGCTTGAAACACTTTTTTAGCTGGATGAGTATTTCTTTTTTCTTTATAAGGATAACAACTATCAATTATTGAAGCAAGTTCTAAAGTCGTTTCGATTCTTTTTTTCTTTCGAACTTCTTCTATTTTTTTAGCAATTTTTAAAGCATGTTTTTCTTCTCCATATTTTCTAAATATATCTGTAAGCTCTAAAACGCTATAAGAATTTACTACATCATAAGCAGTTTTAGGAGAATTTTGATTCATTCTCATATCTAGCTTAGCATCTTTCATATAACTAAATCCTCGTTCTTGTTCATCAAGCATTGGAGAAGAAACTCCTAAATCAAATAAAACACCATCTATTTTGATATTTTCTTCTAATACAACTTTTTTAATATTTATAAATCCTGTATTAAATATTTCAAAGTTGTCTCTAATTTTTAATAGTTTAGAGCGACTATAGTTTATAGCATCAATATCTTTATCAAAACAAATAAGTTTTCCTTTACTAACTTGTTTTAATATTAGACTAGAATGACCTCCATATCCTAAAGTCGCATCAATATAATTACCATCTTCTTTTATGTTTAGATAGTCTATTGCTTCATTTAATAAAACACTAATATGTTTTTCCATCAATTATCTCCAAAATTTGTTTCAAAAAGATGGTCTGCTAAATCTGATAAATCTTCTTTACTAGAAATAACAAATTGATCCCATTTTTCTTTAGACCAAATTTCTAGTCTGTCATTTACTCCAATAATTACACATTCCTTGCTAAGAGAAGCATACTCTATCAAAGGAGCAGAAATCTTAATTCGTCCTTGTTTATCAAAATTAGCGGCAGTGGCACCTGATAAAAACATACGGGTAAAACTTCGAGCATCTTTCTTTGTAAATGGTAGAGTTTTTAATTTAGAAACTATTAATGACCACTCATCTAAGGAATAAACGAATAAACAGTCTTCAAGACCACGAGTAACAATTATATTTTCCCCAAGTTCCTCGCGAATCTTAGAAGGTATTATGATTCTTCCTTTTTCATCAATATTATGATGAAACTCGCCCATCAACATAAAAACACCCCACTTTCTACCACTATCAACCACTGTATACCCCAATTTTACTATCATCATTCCCGTTTGTAAATAGTTTTTAAATAAATTTCACAATTTTTTTATAAAAAAACATTTGTTTGTCAAAAGAAAAAATCAAGACTAAATCTTGATTTTTTATAGTTTATTTATTTTTTTAATAATGCCAGCAACTCTTATAACTTTCTACTCCACAAGCTGCTATTCTACATGATCTGAATAATTTGCATCCACAATTATATGAATATGCAGATCTAGTACATGTTTTTACCCAAGGTGTAGGATTTATATTAGAACAACAAGTTCTTCCATAATTACTAGCATTGCATGTTGTGCCATACGTAGTACAAGTAGTTCGTCCACTATCTGTCCAATGCTTACAAATTCCTCCTGTATCTACCCTGGCTGAACTCCAATAATAATTATAGCCTGTACAATATTTAGTTGTTTGACATCCACATGCTTTATTTCTACATGATTTATAACTCTTTACTCCACAAGCAGAATTAGGACTATATACTCTTACATAATAA
>URXR01000026.1 GCA_900551925.1 uncultured Mycoplasmatota bacterium
TATATCGGAATCTTTTTTATTAATGATAAGGTATCTTTTTAAAAAAGGATTAACAAAGAATAAAAAAATGTTGACTTATATAAAAAACTATGTTATATTGCTAGTGTGAGGAAATATAAGCCTTATGGTGAGCTATTTCAGGTTTTTAGCCTACACATATTAAGTTATGGAGTCACAGACTATTTTGTTTGTGGCTTTTTCTATTTCACACAAACAAGGAAAGGAGGATAAAATATGTTAAAATTAGTTAAACCTACTAAGGAATATGAGCAAGAAGCTAAAGAGTATATTGCTGAGTTTTATCAATTTAATTCTAAAATACATGGTGTTGGAAGTTTAGATAAATATCTAAAAAATTCTAATTATGATGAATGGTTAAATTATATTAAACAAATGGAAATTAAAGAAATGCCTAATTTAGTAAGAGCTTCTACTTATTTTTTAGTTGATGAGAAAAATAATCAGATATTAGGTATGTCTAATATTAGACATAGTTTAAATGATTTTCTTTATATGTTTGGAGGACATATTGGTTATTCTATTAGGCCTTTAGAAAGAAGAAAAGGTTATGCTAAAATATTATTATATCTTTCTTTAGAGGTTGCTAATAGTTTAGGAATAGAAAAGGTTTTAATAACTAGTGATGATGATAATTTTGGTTCTTTTAAAACTATTGAAGCACTTGGAGGAGTCTTAGAAAATAAGATAGAGGAAGATGATGGGACTTTAGTTAGAAGATATTTTTTAGATGTTCATGATTCTTTAGAAAAAAATAAAGAAAAATATAATGTAATGATAAGGAGGTAATTCTATGAAATATTTTAGAAAAATAGAAGGAGAAAGATTATATCTTTCACCAGTTAATCTTGAAGACGTTTTACTTTATTGTAAGTGGTTAAATGATCCTAGTATTACAGATGGTATTAATAAGTCTAAAGATGTAATTACTACTGCAAATGAAATAGAATATCTTACTGAAGTAAGTAAAAAAGGTCAATATCAATTTGCTATAGTTAATAGTAAGGATGATACGTTAATGGGAAATTGCGGATTTAACATGATAGATAATATTAATCAAAACGGTGAGGTTGGAATTTTTATAGGAGAAGAAGGTCAAAGAGGAAAAGGCTATGGAAAGGAAGCTTTAAGGCTTTTACTTGATTATGGGTTTAATACTTTAAATCTTCATAATATTCGTTTGGGAGTTTATTCATTTAATGAAAGGGCTTTGGCTTGTTATAAAAAGGTAGGATTTAAAGAAATAGGAAGAATTAGAGAGGTTAGATATTTTAATGGAAAAAGATATGATTTAATACTTTTAGATATATTAAAAGATGAATTTTATAATTAATAGTTATTAATACTAATAATAAAAATATATGATTTTGGTCATATATTTTTAAGTTTTTAGAAGTTTTCTTAATTTTAGATATTGGTAAGTTGTAATAAATAAATATTGGAAAAAGATAGCAATTAATAAGGCATACATATGGATATTTAAATATAGAGCAAAAAATAAGATTATAGTTTTAATAATAATTCCAATTAAACTAGAAGTCATTACTAATTTGGCTTTATCCATAGCTTGTAAGGTAGAAATAATTGGTCCTTGGATATAAGTTAGTAAAAAGATAGGGGCTGCTACTATTAGGTAATTACTACTTGAAGAGTCATTAAACATTATTTCTAGTGATTCTTTAGGAAATATCATAAAGATTATAGTGAAAATTATACCTATTATAAGGGAAAAGGCGATAGCTTGATTAAGTTTTCGTTTAATAGCTTTTTTAAAATTTAAGGCGTTATATTTTGAGATAGTAGGTAAAAGAGCATTAGCTACGGCACCACTTAAGAATTGAGGAAGCATAACCATTGGAAAAACAAAGCCTGATATCATACCATATTCTTTAGTAATGTAATCATTGCTGTAACCAATACTTAGTAAAACGAAAGTTATAATTATAGGCTCTAAAAAACCTCCGATAGAATTTATTATTCTTCCGGCAGTGGTAGGAATAGAGACTGAAAAAATATCTTGAACATTGGTGTGATCGGGTTTTAAATCGTGTTTGGTAATTTTAACGTTTTTAGGGATGAAGAATAATAAAATAACGATAGATAATAGTTCACTTACAACATTAAATAGTATTAGACCAGTAACTGCAGCGATAAGGCCAAATTTTAAAAGATAAGGAGTAATTATAATAGTCATAGCTAGTCTTATTATTTGTTCAAATAAGTTAGAGGTTACATGAGGAATCATTTTTTCTTTACCAAAAAAATATCCTCTGATAATACTAGATAAAGTAATAAAAGGGAGAGTTACAGACATGGCTAGAATTGGATAATAGAGTTTAGAATTTTGAAGAAGGGTGTTTGCTATAAAATGTGAGGAAAAAATTAAAATAGTGATAATAATTATATTAAAGAAAAGAGCAATAGGAATAATACCTAGAACAACATTTTTATTATTTCTAGTATTTTCAGATACTAATTTAGAGATAGCTACAGGAAGTGATAGAGTGGCAATAGTTATAAATAAACTATAAGTTGGCATAACTAACATATAAAGACCAATTCCAGTTACTCCGACTACTCTAGTAGTAACAATTCTGATTAACATGCCTAAAATTTTAGTTAATAGTCCTCCGATAATAAGAATGATTGTTGATTTGATAAACTTTTCTTTCATAGTTTAAGTTTATGACAAAAAAAAGAGTAAATGATTAAGTCATTTACCCTAAAATTTGTCTTATTTTAGCTTCTTTTTCTTGGTATTCGTTATTAGTTTCTTTTAATGTTTGATTTTCTTCTGTTAATTTTTCATTATTAGCATTTATTTTTTCAATTAGAGCATCTTTTTCTTCTATTTCTTTTTTAGAGTTTCTAAGTTCTAAAATCAAATCTTTATAATGAGATTCAGCATTAATATTAGTACTTTGCTCATCATCATTAGTAGTTAAACTGTTATTATGGCTACTTATTAAATTAAGTAGGCTTTCATCTAAATTTCCAAATTCATTTTCTAATTTTGTAGCATCAATGAAATCTTTTCTATTAATAGCATCGGTTATAGTCATTACAATTTCAAAAATCTTTTTCTTTTCTTCGTATAGATTGCTAACTTTTGAAATATGAAAGATACTTTCATCGTTAGTAGTAACTGCACAATTGTAATTATCAGCATATCTATTTAAAGTTTTAAGTTTTGTTAACTTTTCTTTATTATTATAGAAAAACTTTTGTCTAGCAATCGTGCCATCAGCATTTAAAAAGTTTTTTTGTAATAGTTTTACAGAAGTAAGTGATTGATTAGTTAAAAGTTGACTTAAAAATTTATGATACTCTTCACTATACTCATCATATTCTAAGTTCGTAATGGGACTATATAAACCATTGTCATTTTGTTTTAATCCTATGATACTTATGGCATTATCTTTTTTATAGGCAATATAATACTCACCATCTAGTTTTTGGTTTCCACTTGCATAGTTTTTATCACTTTGATATTTAACGATAAATTCAATATCAAAAATGTTGATGTTACAAATATTTTGAAAGTTATTTAATTTTTGATCAATGTAATCAGAAAAAACATTAGTTTTACGCATGTGACCATTTGTAAATTGATTATATAAATGATTAGGATTATCAATTATAGATTGTAAAATTTCAATAGAACTACCTTTATATAAACCAGTACTTCGCAAAAAGTTAATGTTTATTCCTAGAAGATGAGGAAGACAATTTAAATCATAATCTATTTCTATCATTTCTCCATTTGATAGGTACATTTTGTATCGGTTGAAATCAATTTCTTTATTTTTAAACCAATTTAAACAATTTTCGATTTTATCGATTAATTCGCAATATTCTTCTATGTTTTTAAACATGAAAATACCCCCCTTTTTTAAAACGATAAGATTATAACATATTTTTAGGAAAAAGTCAAATATTGTGATATAATAGAGAAGAAAACGGTGATAAATATGAAAACAGATGATTTTGATTATGAACTTGATGAAAGTTTAATAGCGCAGACTCCTCTTTTAAATAGAGATGATTCTAGATTAATGTTAGTAGATAAAAAGGTAGGTTTTTATAAACATGAAGAGTTTAAAAATATTATCAATTATTTACATGAAGGAGATGTTTTAGTTCTTAATAATACTAGGGTTATTCCTGCTAGGATAATTGGTAAAAAGAAAACAACAGGGGCGGTTATTGAACTTCTTATTTTAGAAGAGAACGATGGTAAGCATAAGTGTTTGGTTAAACCGGCTAGAAGAATCAAAGAAGGAGATACTATTGTTTTTGGAGAAGGGCTTTTAGAGGCTACTTGCTTGGAAAGTTTAGATGAGGGTATCAAGATATTTAAATTTGCATATGAAGGTATCTTGTTAGAGGTTTTGGAAAAGTTAGGAACTATGCCACTTCCTCCATATATTCATGAAAAGTTAAAAGATAAGGAAAGGTATCAGACAGTTTATTCTAAAGTAAATGGCTCTAGTGCTGCTCCTACAGCGGGTCTTCATTTTACAAAAGATCTTTTAAGAAAAATAGAAGCTAAAGGAGTAGAAGTTTTATATGTTACCTTGCATGTAGGACTTGGGACTTTTAGACCTGTTAAAGTTGATGATGTTAAAAATCATAAAATGCATAGTGAGTACTATAAAATAAGTAAAGAAGTATGTGATAGATTAAATTTAGCTAAAAAAGAAAATAGAAAAATAATAAGTGTTGGTACTACTACAACAAGGGTTCTAGAGACAGTAATGCATAAATATGGCATGTTTAAAGAGGATGAGGGTTATACTGATATTTTTATATACCCAGGGTTTAAATTTAAAGCTATCGATAGTTTAATAACTAATTTTCATCTTCCTAAGTCAACTCTTGTAATGCTTGTTAGTGCTCTTGCTGGAAAAGACAATATTTTAAATGCCTATAAAATAGCGACAGAAGAAAAATATAGGTTTTTCTCTTTTGGAGATTCAATGATGATAGATGATTTTAAGAAAGAAATGAGGGATAGAGATGTTTAAAGAAATAGAGTATAAGGAAATACAAGAAAATTTAGAGGAAAAATTAAAAAATGAATGGGCACTTGTTACTGCAGGAAGTCCTGATGAGTTTAATATGATGACTATTTCGTGGGGAGCATTCGGAACTTTATGGAATGATGATATGGCTACTATTTATATTAGAGGTAGTCGTCATACTATTAATTATTTAGAAAAAGAAGATTATTTTACAATTAGTTTCTATGGTAAAGAATATAGAAAAGCTCTTGGTATCTGTGGCTCAAAAAGTGGTAAGGACACTAATAAGTTAGAAATGATAGGATTTAGTCCTTTATATGATAAAGCTCCTTACTTTGAAGAAGCTAATATAGTTTTAGTTTGTCGTAAAGTAGCTAAAACTGATTTTAAAAACTCTGTAATATATGATGAGAATATAGTTCAAAATAATTATAAAGATGATGATTTTCATATTATGTATAATGGAGTAATTGAAAAAGTTTTAGTAAAATGATAAGAGGTATTATATGACAAAAATTAAGTATAGTTTAATAAAAGAATGTGAAAAAGCAAGACTTGGAAAGATAGAAACTAAGTATGGTGAGTATGAAACTCCAATGTTTATGGCTGTAGGTACTAGGGCAACAGTAAAGACTTTAGCACCAGAAGAACTTTATGAAGCTGGATGTGGGATAATTCTTGGTAATACTTATCATTTATGGCTTAGACCAGGAGAGAATATAGTAAAAAAAGCTGGAGGACTTAGTAAGTTTATGAATTATAAGGGTCCAATTCTTACGGATTCTGGAGGATATCAAGTATTTTCGCTGGCTAAACCTAAAGATATAAGTGAAGAAGGAGTTAAATTTAAAAGTCATATCGATGGGTCTAATTTATTTTTAACTCCAGAGAAGAGTATTGAAATACAAAATAAATTAGGTAGTGATATTGCTATGAGTTTTGATGAGTGCCCTCCGGCTAGTGCTAGTTATGAATATATGAAAAATAGTGTTGAAAGAACAGTTAGATGGGCTAAGCGTGGCAAAGAAGTTCATAATAATGATGAACAATGTTTATTTGGAATAGTTCAAGGCGGAGCTTATAAGGATCTTAGAAAATATTCTGCTATAGAAACTGTTAAGTTAGATTTTGATGGTTATAGCATTGGAGGAGTTGCTAATGATGGGGAATCGAAAGAGGATATGTATTTAGCAATTGATTATTCAGTTCCATATCTTCCAAAAGATAAATTAAGATATTTGATGGGAGTTGGAGATCCTATTGATATTTTAGAAGCAGTAGAACGTGGTGTTGATATTTTTGACTGCGTGCTTCCGACAAGATTAGCAAGACATGGAAATGCTTTTACTAGAAGTGGTAAGATTAATATTAAAAATGCTAAATATAAAGAAGATTTTTCTAGACTTGAGGATGGGTGTGATTGCTATACATGTAAAAATTATACCAAAGCTTATATTAGACATCTTATAACAGTGGGGGAAACTTTTGGACAAAGACTTTTATCAATTCATAATATTAGATTTTTAGTAAAGCTTACTGAAGAAGTAAGAGAGGCTATAAGAAATGATAGATTTTTAGAATATAAAGAAGAATTTATAAAAAAATATCAAAAAAAATAAATTTTGTGATAGAATTTAAATGAGGATGTGATAGTATGAAATTAAAGGGAAGCTTTTTTTATACTTTAAGAGAAAATATAAAAGATGAGGAAAGTAAAAGTGGTAATCTGTTAGTTAAAGCAGGTTTTATTAAAAAATCTTCAAGTGGTATTTATATGCTCATGCCGATGGGATTTAGAGTTTATCAAAATATTTTAAATATTGTAAGAGAAGAAATGAATAAAGCTTCTGCTAATGAACTTTTAATGCCTTCTTTAATTCCAGAAGAGGTTTATGTTAAATCTGGAAGAAGAGAAAACTTTGGTAGTGATATGTTTTCTTTAAAAGATAGGGTAAATAGAGATTATGTTTTAGGACCAACTCATGAAGAACTTTTTGTTAGTGCTGCTAGTATGAAGATAAAATCTTATAAAGATATGCCTTTTAATATCTATCAGATAGCTACTAAGTTTCGTGATGAGCCAAGGCCAAGGTATGGACTTATAAGAGTAAGAGAGTTTACGATGAAAGATGCTTATAGTTTTGATACTAGTTATGAAGGATTAGATAAATCGTATAAAAAAATGTATGAAGCATATAAGAATATTTTTGATAGAGTAGGACTTGATTATAAAATTGTAACTGCAGATACAGGTGTAATGGGAGGTCTTTTATCTGAGGAATTTCAAGCTATTACTGATATTGGAGAAGATACTTTAGTTATTTGTGATAAATGTTCTTTTGCTTCAAATATTGAGGTTTGTGAGACAGTAACTTTAAAAAAAGAGGAAGAAGAAAAAGAATTTGAAAAGAAACTTATTGAAACTCCTAATATTGGAGTAATTGAAGATTTAGAAAAAGCAGGATTTGATATTAAAAAGTTAACGAAGACTTTAATTTATAAAGCAGATGATAAGTTTTATGCTGTTGTTGTTCCAGGTGATAGAGAAGTTAATGAATTAAAGATTAGAAAGGTTACTAAGAGTAAGAATATCGAACTTGCTACTAGAGAGGAAGTAGAGAAAATAACAGGGGCTAAGCTAGGATTTGCTGGGCCAATAGGACTTGATATTCCAATAATTATTGATAGTGATGTAGCTTTTATGAAAAACTTTTTAGTGGGTGCTAATAAAACAGATTATCATTACATTAATGTTAATTTAAAGGATATAGAAAATTATGAAATAGCAGATATTAAAGAAGTAAAAGAAGGAGATTTTTGTCCTTTATGTAAGAATAAACTTAGTTTTAAAAAGGGAATAGAGGTAGGAAATACTTTTAAACTTGGTGATAAATATTCTAGAACAATGAATCTTACTTATTTGGATAAAGATAATAAAGAACAGTATCCAATTATGGGCTGTTATGGAATAGGACTGGAAAGAATTTTAGCTAGTGTGGCTGAACAAAGAAATGATGATAAAGGTCTTAGCTGGCCTATGTCAATTGCACCATTTAAAGTAGCAATAGTGTTACTTAATCAAGATGGTGAGGAATATGCTAACAATTTATATGATACTTTAAATAGAGAAGGTATTGATACTTTACTTGATGATAGAGATGAAAGACCAGGAGTTAAGTTTAATGATATGGATTTAATAGGAATTCCTATTAGAATTACAATAGGTAAAAAATTTAATGAAAATATTGTAGAACTTAAATTAAGAGATGAAAAGGAAGTAAAAGAAATAATTACAAATAGTGTGTTAGAAGAAATAAAAAAAGTAATAGATAATGGGTGATTTATCTGTTACTTTTTGTTTTTAATTTTTTTAGTAATAACTATAGTTAAAATTATAATAGAAATATATGTGATACTAGCAATTATTAAGTATTTATTTGTTTCTAAAAATTTAATTATGCTAAAATGAACATCTTTTTCTAATGTTATATCTAAAGTATCTACTAAATTATCTTGATAATAGATTTCTAATGTTCCTAATTTATCGCCTTTTTTATTTTTTGGGGTTATAGTATTTATTCCTTTATATTTAGTGGTTATATCATTCTTATCATAATTATTTTTTAAAAAGTATAAAACATCTTTTGGTGCTTTGATATCTATTTTACTTTCTTTTAAGTATTTAGTTTTTAGGGAAAGAATAGTATCATTTTTTTCTATAATTTTTTGATAGCCATAGTTAGAAAAATAATATTCATAAAGTTTCTTGGCATCTTTTAGATGTTTAGGATTATTTCTATCATAACTAGCATTAGTAGAAACAATAATATAAGTTGAATTATTCTTTTTAGCATAGCTCATTAAAGCATAACCTGGGTCATCATTGTAACCTGTTTTTCCACCTTTTAGATAAGGCATATCTAATTTGAATTTAGTCATGTAGCCTAAAATTGTATGATTTATTTTATCATTATTTGAGGTAGTGTAAGTAAAAGTACTTATTATTTTATTTAAAGTTTTATTATTTAAACTATATTTCATTAATTTTAGCATATCTTCCATAGTGGAATAATTATTTACATCATCTAGTCCTATTGGGTTACTAAAACGGGTATTTTTCATACCAATTTCTTGGGCCTTTTTATTCATTAAACTTACGAATTTATCTACAGAATTAGTAGTATCTAAAACAAGAGCATAACCACAGTCGGCACTTGATTCTAAAATAAAGGAGTAAAGAAAATCTTGATAAGTATAGGTTTTATTTATATCTAGAGTAGAAACACTTAAATCTTCTTGTCTTAAAAAGTTAAAGTCTACCTTTTGGAAATCAATTTTTTTATTTAGATTATTAGTATTTTCTAATATTACTAAAGCAGACATAACCTTAGTTAGTGAAGCAATACTAGCTTTTTCATCTTCGTTTTTTTGATACATAATTTTATTTTCTTCTAAATTGTAGACAATTATATTATTAGAATAAGTATTAAACTTTTCAACATTTACAGCATTTACTTCTAGATAAGGAAATATTGTTATAGTAATAATAAATAATAACATAAATAGTTTTTTCATCATAATACCAAATCCTCTTTATTTATATCAAGTATAACAAAATTTTAGAAATATTTCTATAAGTCTTGGAAGTTTGTTAATATTTAGTGTATAATGGATATAAGAATAGGGTGGTTATATGAGTAGTAACAGATTCTTAGAGAAGTTAAAAGAGAAATATAATTATAATGATAAAACGGTTACAGCTTTAGGAAAAATAATTCCAAGTTTAATAGAGTATTATGGAGATCATTATGAAACTTTAATTTTAGAAGCTATTTTAAATTGTGAAATAATTCCTTGTAATTCGTATCAAACAATTGCTAAAGTTTTTAAAGAAAAAGAACTTGTTAAGACTTTTGGAAAAAGTAATTTAGAAAATATAGATTTAAAAAGATCAGAGGGAGTTTATTTATCTAATGCTTGCATAGTTTATGATGAAATGACTAATACTTTTAAAATCGATAAAATAGAAAGAACTATTGTTACTTCTCATACTTTTAATTATGATTCTCCCAAGGGATTAGAGGTTTTAACTTATGCTCTTTGTAAACTTATAAAAAGTTATCAAGATGAGTATATAATTAATGAAAATAAGCTTATTAAAAGAACGGGAATTTTTACAGAAGAAAGTTTTATTGTAAAAGATGGAGAAGAGATTTATTTAAATTTTGACAAGTCTAAAGGTAAAGCTTTAGAGGAAGGATTTACTATTTATGATACAGAGCAGATTGTATCTTTAATTTTAGCAGATAATTATAAGTGTTATGATTATGAAAGTGTTTATATAGTTGCCTCTATTTTAAAGGAGAAGTTTAAGATGCTTGATGTTATTAATTCTTATGAACTAGAGGGTGATTTAAATAAATTTGAAAAATTATCACAAGATGATGAGACTTTACTTTTAAAAAAATGTGATGAGTGTTTGATATTAGAAGATGAAATGTTTATTTCGATGGATAGAGAAGATAAAAATGATTTATCAAAAAGAATAAATAAAAAATTATCAGGGGAAATATTTTTTGTTTTAATGAAGATATACGAGGCTAGAACGGAGAAAATAAAGGCTTAGGGAGGAAAAGTTATGGAAAAAATAAAAGTTGGTATTTTGGGTGCTACGGGATATGTAGGGCAAAGATTTGTAACGCTTTTAGATAAGCATCCTTATTTTGAAGTTAAGGTTTTAGCGGCTTCAGAAAGAAGTGCTTCAAAAAGGTATGAAGATAGTATTCGTGATAGATGGAAAATAGAAGAGAAAATTCCTGATTATGCTAAGGATATAGTATTAAAAGATGTTTATGATATAGAAGAAATAGTAAAGGAAGTAGATTTAGTTTTTTCGGCTGTAGATATGTCAAAGGAGGAAATAAGAAAAATAGAAGAAGCTTATGCTAAAAAAGAGGTAGTTGTAGTTTCTAATAATTCTGCTCATAGATTTACTTTAGATGTTCCAGTTGTTATTCCAGAGGTAAATAGTGATCATTTTAAAATAATTGAAAAACAAAAAGAGAGACTTGGAACAAAAAAAGGTTTTATAGTAGTTAAACCTAATTGTTCTATTCAGTGTTATGTACCTTTAATTGATGCCTTAAGAGAATATGAGCCATATCTTATAAGCATTTCTACTTATCAAGCTATAAGTGGGGCTGGAAAAACTTTTAAAGATTTTCCGGAGATTGTTGATAATATTATTCCTTATATAAAAGGGGAAGAGGAAAAATCAGAAAAAGAACCTTTAAAAATATGGGGTAAAGTTGAGGGAGATAGAATAGTTTTAAATGAAGATATTACGATATCTTCTCAGTGTCTTAGAGTTCCGGTTAGTGAGGGACATATGGCAACAGTTAGTGTTAAGTTTAAGAAGAAACCTACTAAGGATGAAATAATTGGTAAGTGGAATAGTTATGGAGCTTTAGAGTATGATCTTCCTCATAAAACTGATAAGTTTATTACTTATTTTGAAGATGATTTTAGACCTCAGACTAAGCTTGATAGAGATTTATACGGTGGTATGGGAATAGCTGCAGGAAGATTAAGAGAAGATTCTATTTTTGATTATAAATTTATTGGGCTTTCTCATAATACTATAAGAGGTGCAGCAGGAGGAGCTTTACTTACGGCGGAACTTTTATATAAAATGGGGTATTTAGATTGATTTTTATGTTATAATATTAAAAATATTTTTAGAAAGGAGTTTTTGATTATGAATAAATTTTTAAAAGCTTTAAAAAAACAAGAATATTTTGAAAATTTTATAACTAGGAGTATAAAAAATTCTAATGCTATCGAAGGTAATACTTTATCATTTGCCGAGACATATTCTATAGTTTTTAATGATGAGTCTTTACCTCTTCAAAATGTGAATCCTAGAGAACTTTATGAAGCAATTAATTTAAAATATGCTATAGATTATTCTTTAAATAATTTAAATAAGTTTGATATAGAATTAATTATTAAAATTGGGGATTTAATAAATAAAAATATAAAAGATACTTCTGGTTTTAGAAAGACTCAAAATTATATTCAAGGAGCAGATTTTGTGCCAGTGAAACCTAGTTATGTTCCAAGTATGATTAATGATATTATTTATGAATACAATAATAGTGAATTAGATATACTTTTTAAAATCGCTAAGTTTCATATAGATTTTGAACATATTCATCCTTTTGAAGATGGTAATGGCAGAACAGGAAGAGTTCTTCTAAATCATCAACTAATTATGAATAATGAAATACCTATAGTAATACCAGAAGAAAAAAGATTGGAATATTTTGATATTTTAGCTAATTTTGATATTGATGGGTTTGTAAAGTTGATAAAAGATTTGCAAAAAAGAGAAAAAGAAAAAATGAATGATTATGGAGTGTTATGAGGTTAATAATACTTAGGTCAATATTAAAAATACCGAACTTTTTATTGTATATTGTAATAAATAAATTATATGAGAATAAATTTCTCATTTTTTTCTTGTAATAAAAAGATAAATACTATATAATTAAAATGTATAAAACTGCATTGGTCAAGTTAAAGTAGACAATTTGAGGGGGTATTCTCAAATTGTTTTTTGTATTGCATAGGAGTTAAATAACCGAGACAACATTGAGGTCTTTCAAAATTAAAGTAGTGAATATAATTTTCAATTTCTTCAAAAATATTGTTTGAGGAGTTGATTTTAAAATCAATAAATAATTCTTCTTTAATCCAACCATTAATAGACTCCATTGCACCATTTTCAGTAGGTTTACCTGGTTTGGACATAGAATGTATGATATGATTATAAGGAAGAGATTCATTGAATTTCTTTGAAGAATATACTGAACCTTGATCTGTGTGTAGAATAGTAACAAAGTCCATATATTCTTCTTTTTTTGTAAGAACTTGTTGTAAAGCAAAATGATAAGTATTGGGATCACCACGTTTATTAGATAAAGAATAAGCAACAATTTCATTGTTAAATAAATCCATAAATAAAGTTAATTCATAATAATGGTTATTAGCCCAAAAAGCAGTCATATCAGAAACAACAATTTGAAAAGGCGAGGAAGGATTAAGTTTGGCAAGAATATAATTAGGGAAGTTTTTAAGTTCCTTTTTAGATTTTTTACCATATCTTTTAACATGTTTAGAGATAGATTTAATATTTAAAAAGCTGCAAATTTTAAAGGCATAATTATCAGAGTAGACAATACCAAGATCAAGTTTAATTTTAGCATTTAGCCACCTATAGCCATGAGAAGGGAATTTATAATGATATTCTTCGAACAAATCACAAGCACTAGTTCTATTAATTTCTCTAATTGAAGGAGAGAATCTTCTGTCTAGCCATTTATAATAACCAGAACGATTAATATTCATAACTTTACATAAAGAATTAATAGAGTAAAGATAAGATAAACTAAAAATCACTTCGTATTCTTTTTGAAGAAAGTAATGAATACCTTTCTTCCCGTACCATCTTTTGTCACTTGATAGTTTTTTTTTAGTCTAGCAATTTGAATATCCTTTTTCATTAATAAAGCTTTAAGCTCATTAGGAGAAAGATGATCATAATCAATAAATTCATCATTAACAGTAGAGTCAGAGATAATATGGAAATCATTATAAACAATGTTTTCATCAAAACAGTGAGGATTTTTATTGTAAGAAGTAATCCAGTTTTCTAAAGTTTTGAGAGGGATATTGTAATCCCGAGCAGTTTTGATAGTAGATTTACCATCAACACAAATTAATTCAGCAAGTTTCTTTTTAATAGAGTTAGAGTATTGAGCCATAAAGACACATCCTTTCATAAAAAATAATGTACAGACAATTAAAAAGTTGTATATATATAAGTAAAGTTGTCTACTTATAAAACAAAGTTGTATACTCTCAGTTTCTGCTTGACTAGAAAACCCCCTTAGTTGTATACTTTAAGTATAGCAGACTAAAACTAAGAAAGTAGTGGTAAAAATGAAGATAAAAAATAAAATTTTTGCTAATAAAAAAGAGCTTGGGGGGGGGTACTTTACTAATCTTTTAAACAAAGATTTAAGAGAAATAAATAAAATATATTTATCATTAATAAGCGTAGGAATAATATGTTTAGGAATATATCTAGGAATAAATATAACAAAAACATCTTATGCTCTTTTTAGTGCAAGTATAAAAGGAGAAAAAACCATAGAAGTAGTAGTAGACACATTATTAAACAAGACTACAATATTTAATTATACAGGAACTTCTCAAGAATACGAAGTACCAAAAGATGGCTATTATTATATAGAACTAGCTGGTGCTCAAGGAGGAGGACCTGATTTGTCTTTAGGAGCAAAAACAAGTGGATATATATATTTAGAACAAGGAGAAAAATTATATTTTTATGTAGGACAAAAAGGAACAGATAGTAATACAAATTGCAGAAGTACAGGTTATGAGTTTAATGGAGGAGGTATAGCAAAGCCAGCAAGAAGTGGAATATGTGGCCCAAGTGGAGGAGGAGCAACAGATGTAAGATTAGTAGGAGGTTCCTGGGATGATACTTCATCATTAATAAGTCGAATAATGGTTGCTGGAGCCGGTGGTGGGAGAGCAGAATCGAGCACCTATACTCAAGGTTACGGTGGAACATTATATGGAGGAGATCCAATATTTTCAACTTACCAAAGTAACATAGGAAATGGAGGGACTCAAACAGGCGGAGGAGCAGCGCCAACAAAAGGCTCAAGTGCTCAATCAAATGGAACAGCAGGATCCTTTGGGAAAGGAGGATTCGGTGGAGCAAGTCATGCAACTAATGCAGATACAGGAGGAGGCTCAGGAGGAGGTTCTGGATATTATGGAGGAAGTGGGGCTTCAGGGCTTTCGAATGGAACATGGCCAGGAGGTGGAGGTTCTTCTTATATTTCAGGATATGCCGGAGTAAATAGTGTCGAAGAAAGTACTAGCATAAAACATACAAACCAAACACTTCATTATAGTGGTAAATATTTTATTGGTGGCAAAATGCTAGCAGACCAAAATGAAGGAAATGGATATGCTAAAATAACTTATGTAAGAGAAAAACCTGAAAAGAAAACTACTAAATTAGATAATGTAAGATATATAAAAAATTGTATAAGTTATAATAGTGCTAATAATCAAAATCATTGGGATGAGATACAAGCAATATATGAGGGAGAAAACATAGCCAAAGGAAAAAGTGTGACAGGAACGTATCCAGAAGCTAATTCAACAACTTATTCATATAAAAATATAGTAG
>URXR01000027.1 GCA_900551925.1 uncultured Mycoplasmatota bacterium
AATAATAATCTTCGCACATTCATTACATGGAAATAAATCAACATAAATTCTAGCACCTTCTAAATCTTTTCTGGAACCACGATAATTTAAAATAGCATTTCTTTCAGCATGAACAACATACATATATTTAGTTTCTAGAGGAGTTCCTTCTCTATCCCAAGGGAAATTATCATCATGATACCCATTTGGGGCGCCATTATATCCTATTGATAAAATTCTATTGTTATCACTTACAATACATGCTCCAACTTGGGTTGAGGGATCTTTACTCCTCATAGCAGAAAGTTTTGCTATAGCCATAAAATATTCATCCCATGTTAAATAATTAGTTCTTTTTTTTGACATATTATTCCTCCTTATTTAGAATATTATACTATAAATAATAGTTTTAAGATATGTTTTTATTTAACATTTCTTTTAGATATTTTGTTGCTTCTTTTATATCAGAAAAATTTATTACTTTATCTTTTATTATTTGATAGTCATCGCTACCTTTTCCGAGTATTAAAACTATATCGTTATCTTTAGCCATATTGATTGCTTTTTTTATGGCTTTACTTCTATCTATAATTATTTCGTAATTATTATAGTCTTTTACTTTACTTATTAAATCATTTGCTATATCTAGAGGATTTTCTTCTCTTGGATCTTGACTAGTAACTATGGCATAATCACAATTAGTTATGACATTATAACCTTTAGCAGGTCTTTTAGTTTTATCTCTTTCTCCCTGTTCAGAAAAGACTACTATTTTTTTATTGAAATTTAAACTATTAATGAATTCTAATAAATTTTTAATACCATTGGGGGTATGAGCATAATCTACTATTACTTTGAAGTTTTGTCCCATATTTATTTGTTCTAATCTACCATTTATATGAAGATTTTGAATTTTAGGAATAAGTTTTTCTAAATCATAACCTAGACTTATTAATGCTAATAAAGCAGCACATAAATTATAAACATTAAACATAGCAATTAAAGGACTTATTATTTTATATTCCTTATTTTTATAAACAATAGTGAAGGTTGTTTTATCGATATTTAATTTTACATCTTTAAAGTATAAATCATTATCTTGATCTTTTCCGTAAGTATATAAAGTTTTACAATGTGTTTTAACTTCTTGGAAATGCTTATCATCTTTATTTAAAATACATGGTCCAATAGTGTTATCAAATAATTTACAGTTACAATTTATATAATTTTCTAAAGTTTTATGGGTATTTAAATGTTCTTTAGTTATATTGGTTAAAATACTACAATTAAATTTTATACCATCGACTCTTCCATAATATATTCCTTCACTAGATACTTCAATACTTACTGTTTTTATATGATGGGCAATCATGTCATCAAATATAGGCATTGTTTTATCTAGATTTGGAGTTGTATTGGGACTTTTTTCTTGATGCTCTTGATAAAAAATTCCATTGGTTCCAATATAGGCGCAATCTTCTAGTAATTCATAAATAATTGTTGCTACTGTTGTTTTGCCATCTGTTCCTGTTACTCCAATCATATTTAGGTTTCTGGTTGGGTAATTGTAATATTTATTTATAATATCTATAAATACTTTATTAGGATTAGTAACTTTAATAATTGGAACTTTTTTATTTTTGGTGTCTTTTTTTACGATAACTGCGGCGGCACCTTTTTTTATTGCATCATCAATAAATAGGTGTCTATCCATTGTTTTGCTATCAATACAGATAAATAAATCACCTGGTTGGATGTTGGCTGAACTAGTTTTTATTCCCTTTATAGGAATGTCATAAGAGCATTCTATTAATTCATTTAATTTTTTCATTTCTCACCTTCTTAATGGTATAACTGAAATAGCTATAAACTTTTATTTGCGTTTATTATAACATGACTTTTTGGTAATCATAAGTGTTTTTAGGGCACTTTTCATTAATTTTTCACTTTTTCTATGTGAGTTTTTTATTTTACTAGCTTAGCACGAATTTTTGAATTTTAGCATTATATTACTTATTTTTTTAGATAACTGGCATATTTTTATTACATTTATGTATAATGTGTATTGTTTTTATTGACTTTTATATCTTTGTATGCTATAGTTTTTTCAAGTTCAAAGGAAAGGAGGAGGAAATATGAATATTTATACATTTAATAATTTAATTAGTAGTATTTTTAAGAGGAGAAAAGCTATATTTCCTTCTTGCTTTTAACTATGCTACTAATTAAATATTAGTAGTTTTTTTATTTTTTAGGAGGGATGATATGAAAAAAGAAAGACAAACTTTTTCGATTATTCTCTATTATTTAAGAAATGATAAGATTAAACTTGTGTTATATCTTTTATTAGTATTAGTTTCTTATTTACCAGCCCTTCTAGCAGCATTTTTCTGGGGCTTTGCTTTGGAAGAATTAATCAATAAAAATTTTTATAATTTTGCTATTTATTTAGTTATTTGGGAAAGCATTTGGATTTTATTTTACTCTGTTTTAGCAGTTCCTAGAGATGCTTTATATAATTATTTAGAAATTAAATTTATGAAAAATGTTTCTAAAGATTTGTATAAGAAAATTGATAAATTACCGGCACGTTCATTTGAAGAAATTGGGGTTGGAGAGTTTATTAATAGATTATATACTGATCCAGATAGAGTTATGGAACTATTGCGTTCCTTGGTAAGACTTATTTGTAAATCTTTAGTAGTGCTTTTTGTATTTGGACTTTGTTTTTATATTTCTTTTTGGCTTGGTATTGAAGTTCTGATTTTTGCTTTTGTAATGGGATTTATTTCTTATAAATTTTTTCCAAAAATTAAGAACACTCAAAAAGAAATTAAAGAAGATTCTGATTTATATGTAAAATGTGCTACAGAGAATATTACAGGTATAAGAGAGATAAAAGCTTTAGGGATAAAGAATAATGTTGAGAAAAATATATTTAATAAAATAAATAGTTTATTTTTGAAAAGTGCTAGAATAAAAAGATATGAGGTTGCTTATTTTAATCTTAATAATTTTATTTATTTCTTTTTACAATTTGTAATACTTATTTCATGTGGATATCTAGTAGTGCAAGGAGAAATTGCTTATAGCATTTTCATTGTAATTGAAAGTTATATTTGGAGAATAGATGAGGTAGTCGAAAGTCTTAGTGAATTTGGAGTTAATTATAATAAAGTAAAAGTTTCTCTTACAAGAATTGATGAGATTATTAATAATAGATTATATGAAGATGAAAAGTTTGGAAAGAAAGAGATTAAAAATATAAAAGGTGTTATTGAATTTAAAAATGTTAAATTTAAATATAGTGACAATGAGAAGTATGTTCTTAATGGATTGAATCTTAAGATTATTCCTAATAAGAAAATTGCTATTGTAGGTAGAAGTGGAAATGGAAAAAGTACTATTTTTAATTTGTTACTTAGATATTTTGATGTTACTTCTGGAGAGATTCTTATAGATGGAGTTAATATTAAAGATTTAAGTGAGGATTTTTTAAGAAGTAATGTTTCTATCATTAGACAAACACCATTTTTATTTAATATGAGCATTCTTGATAATTTTAAATTAGTAAAAGAAGATGTTACTTTAGAAGAAGTAAGAACTGTTTGCAAGAGAGCTTATATTGATGATTATATTATTAATTTACCTGATGGTTATAACACTATTATTGGTGAGGGTGGTATAAATTTATCAGGAGGACAAAAGCAAAGACTTGCCATTGCTAGAACTTTAATTCTTAATACTAAAATTATTTTATTTGATGAAGCTACTTCTGCTCTTGATAATGAATCTCAAGAGTATATCAAGAGAACTATTGATGATTTGACTAAAGATCATACTGTTATTATTGTAGCTCATAGATTATCTACGATTAGTGATGCTGATATAATTAATATTATTGATAAGGGTATGTTGCTAGATAGTGGTAGTCATGATGAGCTTCTTAAAACTTCAGAAGTGTATAAAAATTTGTACTCTGGTGAAACTTTGAACTAATAATAAAAGAGGATTAATTGCTATCCTCTTTTTCAGTTATTATTGCTAGAAGTTTATCTATTGTTTTTTCAATAATTAAATCCTTATTTTCTTTTCTTGTTGCTTTTTTTGCTTCTATAGTTATTTTATTTATGTTATTTTTATCTTTATCATAAATACTTACAAAGACTATATTATCTTGTCCATAAGGGTTATTTTTATCTACTCTATTTAATTTACCGGTTACTCCTACTCCATAATTAGAATTTGTAAAGGCAGTTATTTTTTTACTCATATCAATAGCTGTTTCCATACTGTAAACACTATAAGTATCTATAATATATTTAGATACTCCCATTTTTATTTTATATTCATTAGAATATGTTACAGCACTAAATTTTAAAACTTCACTAGCGCCTTCAATATTAGTAATAGCATTAGCTACTCCTCCACCAGTACAAGATTCCATCGTAGATATAGTTTTATTTTGGAAAGTTAAAATTTTTATTATTTCTTTTAATTTAGTTTCTGTTTTCATGTTTTTCTACCACCTTTTTATATTCATCTAAGACTAATAACATTTCTTTTACTATTATACCATTTATTTCATTATCATTTATAGAGTTTAAAAGAAGATTTTTGACATTTTCTAAAGAAATTATTTTTAATGTATAGCCTTTTTCTTTTTCAAATTTGTCATAATTAGTATTAGTTAAATCTATTTTTTGATCAGTTTTTATGAGGTAATAATAAATATTATTTAATCTGTTTTTATTGGTATTTCGATAATTTTTGGTATAATGTTTAACTAGAAAAAATGGTTCGAAGTTTTGATTTTTTAAAATTATTCCAGTTTCTTCTTTTACTTCTCTTAGCAAGCAATCTTTTAAAGTTTCTCCTTTTTCTAGATGTCCTCCCGGAAACTGATAAGTATTATCACAGTATCCTAAAATTATTTCATTATTAGAATTTATTAATAGAGCTTTAGTTCTAGTTACAATTTCTTCTATATCTTTAGATGATAAATTTTCTTTATTAAAAGTTATTTCTTGCATGATTTCACCTTCTTAAATGTTAAAGAATTAATGTTAAGTTTTCTATAATTAGTAAATACTTGTATTTATATAATTTCTAAGTTATTTTTTCTATAAATTTAGTAATATTTTCAGTATTTAGCTTAATAGTTTTTTTATTATTTTTGGTAGCTAATTTGGCTATTAGTTTGGAAAATCCATGTAAATTATTTAAATCTAGCTCTCCTCCAAAGCAATCATAAATAAGAGCATGCTTTAAAAGATTAGGATTAAAATTAGCAGTAAAATAAGCTTCTTTATCTTTTTCAAAAGCACAACAAATAAAATAAGCTGTTTTTTTAGTTAAGAGTTGTTTCTCGTTGTCTTTTAGAAATTTTTTAATTTTTTTATTTATTTGTCCCATTCTAATGGGAGTTCCTATTATAACTAAGTCATAGTTTTCTAATGAGGGCATTTTATCATTTAGATCTACTGATGTACTATTTCTTAATTTTTCTTTTAACATGGTAGCACATTTTTTAGTAGTGCCAGTTTCACTTGTATAAACTATTAAATATTTCATAAATTCTCCTTTTGATTATTATTTTCTTATTCTAACTTTTAGATATTTTCTATCATTTATTAAATAGATAACTGATAAAAGTTCTTTATAATCATCAGTTAAAGGTTCTGTAAGAATAATATTTTCTAAATCATCAAGATGTTTATATTCTAGATTTTTATTTAGGTTATTTACATTTATATTTCCAGTATAATAATAGGTAATATTATTGTAATTAGATTCATCTTTTATTTTTTTATTAAGAGATTGCATAATTAGAAAAGGGGTTAAATCTTCTTCAGGTAAAGTAATATTATATTCTTGTTCTAATACTTTTTGTAAGACTTTAGAGCTTGGAGAATCTTGTGCTTGTCCACCTGGTAAAGAGTAAGTGTTATCATTATTTTCTATTAATAAATTATTATTACCATTAAATAATACTGCTCTTACAGAATAGGTTCTTTCTTCTTTGTTATCGGTTATCATTTGGGGATTAAAAATTATTTTTTCCATAGTGCCTCCTTAATTTTTTAATATTTTATATTCTTCGGTTAAATCTTGTAGTTTTAATCTGCAGTTGGCGGGAGAAGTTGATGGTAAGTAAACTGCTTTTATATTAGTTTTTTTATAACAATATTTATTATATAAATTGTAAGCCGTTTTTCCGGTTGTATAAATTTTTTTAACTTTAGAGTTTAAAATTACTTGGTTAATATCATTAACTATAGGACTTTTAATAGTGCTATCAGAGGCTCCTTTTATATAACAAGATGATAGAACATCCCAAAGCGCTAGATGATGTTTAGTTAAAAAAGCTTTTTTACATGGTATGGTATCCTCTATTTTTTCGCTATATACCTGTTCTAGAACTTTCCAAAATCTATTTTGAGGATGACCGTAATAAAATCCGATTTCTCTAGACTTGGGTGAAGGAATACTTCCTAAAATTAAGATTTCTGAATTTTTATCATAGTATGGTCCAAATTCATGGGTTACTTTCATAATATTTTACTCCTTTTTGGTTAAAGTTTTTTTATAACTAATCTATAAATAAGATAACAAAATCCTACGGTAATAGCACTTCCAAAAAGGTTAAAACCTGGAGCATCATCTAAGTCAGCATATATTATACTAAAAATTATTCCTCCTAGCGTAATAAGGATTAATACTCCTAATAAAATACTTTTTATAACTTTTCTAAACATAATAACCTCCTTTATTTTAACAAATATTTTTTAATATGTACATCTATGCACTTAAAAATGAACAGTTTTTAAACTATTCATTTACCTTAATCTTTTCTAATATTTGATCTACTGTTTTTGCTAAAGACTTTTCTTTATTTTTTAACTCAATTAAGAATTCGTGAGTATTTTTACTTTGAGGTAACATATAACCTGCTTCTCTCATGATATCTTCTATTATGACTTTATTAGAATGAATTAATGCTTTTATTAATTTTTTTTCATTTTCAGAACTGTTAGTTAAGAGATTATTTAAAATTCTTATTTCTGATATTTTATTATTAGCTATGGCAAATAATTCTTTTACTGTTTGAGGATCTTTATCTTGCTGCTTTGGCATTTGGTTAGGAACCATTGTTATAGCATGAGATGGGCAAGCTTTTTGACAAGCTCCGCAGCCAATACATTTTTCAAAGTCTATTTGTCCAGTTTCTGTATCTGTTGCTCCGGTTGGACAAACAAATAAACATAAACAATCTTTTGTACATAATTTTAAATTTCGATAAGCATGAGATTTTTCCATTATTCTACCTCCAATATCTTAATATTTGGTACTTTACAGACTGGACATATTCTAGGTGGTTTTTCTCCAATATAAATAAAACCGCAGATGTCACAAACCCATATTTTAGTACTTTTTAGATAATCTAGACCTTTATCATTATATTCATCAAGAATTGTTTTTACAATATTTGAAGTTTTACTAGCCCAAGTGATAACTCTTTTAGCTCCTCGGTCATTAGATTTATCTGCTGCTTCCATAGCTTTGTTAAAACTATCAATATCTTCGGTTACTTTTTCTAAAACTTCTTTAAGTGTTCCTTCTTCTTTAGTGTGCTTTTGTTTATAAAATTCACTTAGTTCTAGGAAGAGATTTTGTTCTTCTTCTAAATATTGTTTTTCACAAGCTTTAGCTAAATTAGTGCAAATATAATAAATTTCATAAGATGAAAGTTCTCTTAAATCTTCTTTGGAATCTTCATCTTTTTCTTGATTGTTAGATTTATTTTGAGTGTCTTTTTCTTCATTTGTTTCATTTTCTTTGGGCTCTGTTATTTCTTCAAACATGCTTTTTGGAGCGCCGCACCAAGGGCATTTCCAATCATCTGGTAAGTCTTCGAATTTTTTAGCTTCTTTAGCATCATCATAGACATAACCACATATTTTACAACGATATTTTTTCATTTTTTACTCCTTACTTATTTTTTATTTATTCTATTATATCATGTATACTAACTTATTTCACTATTATTTTTTATATACTCTTTTCTTAAATTTAAAAACTCACTTCTTTATTGAAATGAGTTTTTTTATTATTTAACTTTTGCTATAAAATAATCTCCATCTTTAACTAGTTCATAACTAGGATCAACATTATAGTTATTAGCTCTAAATACACCATTTAGTTCTCCAGTATATGAATAGAATTTTCCTCCAGTTATATTGTTAATTTTGCCAGTATAACCAAAAGTCCATTTCATTGTCCAAACATTATTTTCTATTTTCTTTTCAAATGTTCCACCAGAAATTAAATTAATAGAGCCATAATTTGCTACTGCTACTTGATTTCCTTGAAAGAATCCTCCTGCTATTTCATCAACAACTGAATTGGTAGAAATATATAATCCAAATCCTGATATACTACTTCCAAAATCAGGTTTATCTCCATAAGTAATATATGTTCCTGAAGTTATTTTATTAATTGTAGAAGCACCACTTAAATATATTCCTGATTGATAATGACCAGTAACATAATTATTTGCTAATTCTCCAATTGTTGAATCAGATAAATAGATTGGATAAAATCTAGCATCAATTGTAGAATTTGTAACACTATCAATTATTCCATTATTATTAATTCCAGTTCTTTCTGAATTTATTGTAACATTATCTATACTAGTAATTTTTTCATTGTTAATAATGGCATTATTAAGAGAGTTAATAGTACCATTACTTATAGATAAAATTCCATTATTAGTTATATTTTTGTTTCCTGTTAAAGTTTTATTATTTAAATTTAAATTTAAAATTTTACCTTCTGGAATAACTATATCTTCATTATAGTCTTTTTCTAATGTAATATTTGTCTCTATGTTATCTGGAATATTGTTAAATAGCTCTTCAAAGCTTGAGAAAATTATTTTTTCACCATTCACTAGAGCCGAAACTAGTTCATATTTTTTAACATTTATTCTTCTTACTAATTCCTTACTATTTCCAGCATTATCTGTTACTTTATATTTTATAATAAATTGTCCTACTTGATCTAATTTTATTTCTGTAGGGTCTGGAGTAATTCTTTTTCCTTCACTATCATAATATAAATAACTTACTTCGATTTTATCAGTTAAATCACCATCTACTAAATCATATGCAGTAGCACCTTCATCAATATAAGTATCTCCCACTTCAAGAGTTAAGTTTTGCCAGTTAGTAATTGTTAGTTCTGGTGCTGTAGTATCTACTACTTTGATAAATATATCATTGTATGATGAATTTCCTGCTTGATCAGTTGTTTTATATTGTAATTTATAATCACCAGGTACTTTTAAATTGACATCATTATTTACTAGTTCAACAGTTACTTTACCACTTCCAATATCAATTCCTTCCACTATAGGTAAATCTGTAAATTCTGTAGCATTTCTATTTCCTTCTATAGTTTTTGTCCAATAAGAAGCATTTAATTTTGGAGCAGTTTTATCTAATTTAAATGTAATTGTTATTTCATTAAATGATTCATCAACAACATATAAAGTATGATCGCCTTCAGGAATTTGATCTCCTACTTTAAATTCTTTGCCATCTAAAGTTGCAGTAAATAAAGATTCATCAGTTATTGATAGAGTAATATCTTTATTAGTATATTCTCCATTTTCTATACCAGTTATAACTGGTGCAGCTGTATCATTTAATTTTGATAAAACTTTGTTATATCTACTAACTATATTAAATTTACTTGTAGTATTTGGTAAATCATTTAATTTATTTTGTAAACTATTGTCTAAGTTGTAAGCTCTTGCTACATCTAATTCTTCTTTGTTAGTAGCAGAATTAGCTAGATTTTCTAATTCTTTAAGCAATTTATTAAAGTCAACGAATTCTTGAATAGTTTGAATTCTATTTAATAAATTTTGTTTTTTTGAAGATGTAACTTTGTTTGCAAAATCTTTAGCAATATTTAAATCATTTTCATCTAAAGTTGTTTCAGCTTTAGATATGGCTTTTAATGCTAACATGTAATAATTAAAATCACTTGTAACAATAGTTGTTGTTTGTTCAAGCTGATTTTTTGATTTAGAATCATTATTATTGCTAGCCAAAACTAAATAACTAGTATTTACAGATGATTTATTATTACTAACATTGTTTTCATCTTCAATAATACTTTCATCTTTGGAAATATCTTCTTCATCTATGACATCTTCTTCTCTTATTTCCTTATCTTTGTTTTCTGGTATTAATTCTTCTTTGGAATTTGAGATAGCAAATATTATTATTCCTAATAAAAGTAGAATTAAAATTAAAATTATTATTATTATTTTTTTACGCTTTTCCATAATTTCCCCCTAACCATGTATATATACAAGCTAATACAAAACTTGATAGTTATTTATAATAACAATTTTTAAATTTTTGTCAACTATTATTTGCGAATTTTAAAATTTTTTAAATTTTTGTATTTAATAAATTTCCACCAGCTTAGCTGGTGGTTTTTCATTTTCGCCTAAAAGGCTATACTACTGGCCTCCACTAAAGTGGCCTTTTTTTGACTGCCAGTTGCATTTTTTACTTGCTACCCTTTAAAAGGGTCAAAATCTTCCATTGTCATTTGCTGATTTAATTGGTCTTCTTTCAATTGATTTGATATATATTCTTTTATTTTTTTTGTGTTTTTTCCTACTGTATCTACATAATATCCTCTACACCAAAATTCTCTATTTCTATATTGATATCGCATATTTGCCCATTTTTGATATATCATCAAACTGCTTTTTCCCTTCAAAAATCCATTACTGATGATACTGAGTACTTTGGTGGTATTTCTATCAGCATATGTATGTGATCTGAACACACTTCTGCTTCTATTATTGTTATTCCTTTCCACTCACATAATTGTCTCAATATTTGTCCTATTTCTAACCTTTTACTGGCGTAAAAGACTTTTCTTCTATACTTTGGGGCAAATACTACATGATATTTGCAATTCCATTGTGTATGTGCTAAACTTTTTATATCATTTATTTTGATTTATTTCATTATAAATGTCCTCCTTCTAATATTATGATTGCTTCCTGGCAGTCGCAATTCATATTATATTAGAAGGAGTTTTTATTAATGGCTTATCGCTTAAGCTCTACTGAACCCCCAGACTATCTGGGGGTTTTCTTACACAAAAACGTGCACAAAAGTTGTGCACTAAGATTTATAATTGTTAAATTGTCGATGGTGAGTAAAGCGAGTTTATTTTAATCATTGACAATTATCTACTTATTACATGTAGCATTATTAAGTCAATAATAACTTTACTTAATGCTTATTTATTATATAATACACTATATTAAAAAGATAGATAAAGGAATTGTGCACTTTACTTAGAGTTTAACGTTTTTTAAATTTTTATAGTGGCTCCTAGTTATTATGTATTATAAAAAATTGCTATTCTTATTTTATTGAATACTTACTTAAAATATAATCGTCAAAAGTAATGATATAATCTTGCCCAACTGTTTTTTCTTGAGCAATACTTTCTAATTGTTCAATTATACATTTTATGAATAACATTATTTCTTTCTTTGTCAGAAGAAATATGTCTATTTTTTATTTATCATTACCCAAATCTATTCCATCAATACTTGTTTCATAAATCCATTGTTTTAAATCAGTATTGTCACCAGATTCATAAAATTTAATTAATTTTTCAAAGAATGTGGGTTGATTTTCTTGTGAAATAGTTATAATTCCACATCCATTATCTATCATTATTTTATTAGCAAATAACATTCCAACTCTTTTATTGCCATCAATAAAAATTTGTCTTCTCATGATCCATAGCATTATCTCTATTGCTATTTCAGTTTTAGTTTTTTCAGGCTGATTAAGTAATCTTTCTAATTCTTCTTTAATTTGACTTTCTATTGGAAATTGAGGTTTCCAAGTAGTTCCACCAATATTAACAGGTGTTGTTCTTAATTTTCCTAAATTTTGATCTAAAACTAATTTGTCACAAGTTAATTTATGTAAATGACATAATGTTTTAAAATCGTAGTCTATACTATCATTTTCAAGTATAAATTGCCAGGAATATTTTAAATTGTTAATAGCAATAATTTTATCAACTGTTAATCCATTAACAATACCACCATCATAAATAGCTTGAGTTTCAGGATATGTAACACCAATTCCCTCTAAATTAGCACTTTTCCAAATATAATCTACGATATTCCTTTTGGCAACGAATACATTTTGTTCTCTTGTTAAATTAAATTTGTTTTTCATAATCTGCTCCTCCTTTTTTATTTTAGTGATAGCGATGATGAATATTTATGTGGTAGTTACATTCATTTTTGTGTGTCATTCCTGTCACATGTTAATCAACAATATCACTAACTTTAACATTGTAATAATTTACTAATTGTTTTACAACATCATTATTAAATTTTCTTTTACCGTTCTCATATTTATTATATGTTGTTTTATCTACACCTAAGTATTTAGCAATTTCATTTTGAGATAAGTTGAATTTTATCTTAATTCCGCCATGTGTTTTCCTATCACTATGTTAATAGTATCTTCTTCCTTATTTTTCACAGTATGCCTCCCTTTCGCATTTAATTATATCATATATGGTGCATTTTGTCTGTTTTTATCAAAATTTAATAAAAATGGATTTTATTTATTTTAGTGTTTGATAAGTTGTCTTATATATTTTTTTATTTCGCTATGATTATATAACATTTTCATCACCAATATAATTTTTATCCAATCATACCACTTAGCCAATGTTTTTTGGTATAATTAGGTTAATTTTTATATTTTTGACCACCACAATATTTAAACTAATTAGAACTAAATTAAATTTTTTTAAACTTTAGAAAATTTATAATAAATTAAACAAATAAAAAAGTGGAGCCTTTCGGCTCCTTCAGGGGGTTTTGGTTGAATACCACTTTTTACCTTTAATCGTAAAAAGTAGACAAGGTAATCTACCTTGTACTCTAATATTAATATATTTTTTTTCAAAAGTCAATTATTATTTTTTATTTTTATTTTCTTTTTTATCCTTCGTTTATTTCATTAACTATTTTATTTTTTAATTCAATATCTTCAGGATCTGTACTTTCTAAAAAGTTCATAGAATCTTCTTTAGTTTTTAGAAGCAGAGCATAATCCTCTTTTAGATCTGCTATTTTAAAGGTCATATCTCCACTTTGTTTAGTTCCAAAAAGATCACCATGTCCTCTTATTTGAAAGTCTTCTTCACTTATTTCAAAACCATCATTAGTTTTAGTCATTACTTCTAATCTTTTGGTATCATAGTCACTGATAAGAATACATTTGGATTTTAGATCTCCTCTTCCTACTCTACCTCTTAATTGGTGAAGAGTTGAAAGGCCAAAACGATTGGCATCAAATATTACAATCATTGTAGTATTTGGTACATCTACTCCTACTTCAATTACTGTAGTACTTATTAAGATTTGAATCTTGTTATTGATAAAATCAGTCATTATTTTATCTTTGTCTTTAGCAGCAAGCTTACCATGGACTACTCCGACATTATATTTTTTCGCAAAAGCCATATCTATTTTATCTTTTAATTCATTGACTGTAGTTAAATCTAAAGTATCAGATTCTTCAATCAAAGGGGCAATTACATAGATTTGATGATTTTCTTTTAATTCATCATACATCATATGAAGAACATCTTTTATTTCTTTAGTAGTTTTTAAATAAGTATCAATAGGTTTTCTTCCAGAAGGAAGATTTTCGATAACTGATATATCCATATCACCATAGATAGTTAACGCATAGGTTCTAGGTATTGGAGTAGCTGACATATAAAGAACATCTGGCATATTACCTTTGTTGTTTAAGCTTGTTCTTTGAAGAACTCCGAAGCGATGTTGTTCATCTGTTACTACTAAACCAAGATTTTTATAAGTTACATCTTCTTGAATAAGAGCATGAGTACCGATTACAATATCAATTTTTCCTTCTTTTAAGTCATTATGTATCTTATCTTTTTCTTTTTTTGATAAAGATCCTACTAAAAGAGCAATATTAACATTGAAATCTTTTAAAATTTTGGTAATAGTTTCATAGTGTTGATGGGCTAAGATTTCTGTTGGAACCATTAGAGCACCTTGATATCCACTTAACATATTAGCATATAAAATAATAATAGAAATAATGGTTTTTCCACTTCCAACGTCACCTTGAAGTAAACGATTCATTTTTCTTTTTGATTTTAAGTCTTCTAATATTTCTTTTAAAACTTTGTTTTGATCTTTTGTTAATTTAAATGGTAAATTATCTATTAATTTTTGTAAGTCTTCTTCTTTAAAGTTTTTACTTATTCCATTTTCAATACTTTTATTTTTTAATTTTAAATAGTTTATTTTTGTCATAAAGAGAAATAGTTCTTCATATTTTAATCTATTTTGGGCTTCTTCTAATTTTTCTTTAGTTGAAGGATTATGAACAATGTTAAGAGCGGTTTTTTTATTTAAAAAATTATACTTTTTGATAATTGATTCTGGAAGATAATCAGTAATATTGTTACCATATTGCATGAGAGCATTATCTATAAATGTTTTTATGTTTTTTGAAGTTAGTCCTGCGGTTCCATGATAAACACTTTCAATTTTTTCACCTTTTGACAATAGTCCTAAACGTATTTCAGAAGCTAAAATTATATTTTTTGATTTTTCATATTTTCCAAAGACTGTTACATTAGTCCCCACAGTAAGGGAACTTTTAAGAAAAGCTCGGTTAAAAATAGAGACTCCTACTACTTTACCAGTACTGGTTATAACTCTAATATTCATTTTATTTAAGTTTCCTTTTAATCTAATTAAAATAGGAGCACTATCAACTTTTCCGTCTATTATAACTTTATCCATTTCATCAGATTCTTCTAAATTACTTCTAGTTATTAAATCATATCTAAATGGATAATGTGATACTAAATCATCAACATTTTGAATACCTAGTTTGTTAAGTAACATAGTAGCTTTAGGACCAACGCCTTTAACTTTGTCTAAGGATATCACTTACACCACGTCCTTTTTCTTTCAAATTATAACATATTTTTGGAAATTTTTCAAAGGTTTTTTCTTAAATTGTTAATCCTTTTTTAAAAAGATACCTTATCATTAATAAAAAAGATTCCGATAT
>URXR01000028.1 GCA_900551925.1 uncultured Mycoplasmatota bacterium
TAATATTAGATAAAAATATTTTATATCACTGTGGTTCATCATTTAAAGATTTAGGAATTAAATGTTTTGCTATAAATAGAGTAGACAATCCTTTTTTATTAGATAATATCTTATCTTACTTAAAAAACTAAAAAAATTTTTAAAAACCTTAGGACTTCCTCTAAAAATATATAAATATATATATGAGGAGGATAAAATGAATAAAAATTATGATTACACTTTGCAACAAAATTCTTATGACTGTGGTTTAGCCTCATTAATGACAGTTCTTCTCTATTATGGAGTCAAACCATCACGTGAACTTCTCTTAACTAAAGCTAGCAGAAAAACTGGGGGATACACTGCTTATGACTTAGTTAAGATGAGTAAAATGTATAATCTATCCGCTTATGGAGTAAGAACTGAACTTAAGAATATTACTAAATTACCAGTAATAGCCCATACTATCAAAGATAATATGTATCACTTTATTGTAATATTTGAAATTAGTTCTAAAAAAGAAACTCTAAAAATAATGGATCCTGCCGAAGGCATTAAAACCATTACTTTTAAAGAATTTAATGATATCACAACAGGAATCTTTCTTATCTTTGAAGGTTTAAAAAAGAAAAAGGCTAAAGATAATAGATTTAAAAAAGAAATAGTAACAATTTTTAAAAACAATAAAAAAATAATCTTCAAAAGCATTTTTCTATCTCTAATTTTTGTTATTTTTTCATTGCTATTCAATTACTATTTAAAAACTATTCTAGAATATAATAATAATTTAACTATTATTTCTTTCATATTTATTGTTTTTCTAAATATTGCTTTACTTAAGAACTTTTTAAATTATCTAAAAAATAAGTTAATGCTTAATTTAAATACCAAAATAGATAAGGAAATAACTAGCAAAGTATCAAATCATATTCTAAATCTTCCTTATGAATACTACAGTTCTAAAAACACTGGAGAATTAGTAACAATAATTGAAGACATTGAAAACTTTAAAGAAGTTGTTACTAAAATATTTATTCTTTCTCTAACAGACTTAATTCTTCTTTTTATAGTAATAATTTATGTTGGTTTTCTAAATATTTATTTGGCTTTTATTTTATCAATCATAATTATTATTTTGCTACTACTAACTAAAAAGTATCAATATATATTTAATAATTATTTTATTAAATATAAAAATAGCAAAATTAATTATACCTCAGTTCTAATAGATTATTTAACGTCCTTTGAAACAATTAAAAACCTAAATATTACTACAAAAATTTCAAAAATTTTAACCACTCATTATAATGATTCTTTAGAAAAAACTAAGGCATATTCTAAAAAGTATTATAATTATAATTTTCTAGTGACCACGTTTATTGATTTCACTTATTTATTTTTAATATTTTTCGCGTCCTATCTTGCTATAAAAAATGGTTTTGAAATCTTAGATATTGTCTTAATTTCTTCAGTATTTTATATGATTATCGATTTGCTTACTAATACATTAGATAGTGTCTCGCAGTATAAAATCTATCAAACCTCAACGGATAGAATATTAGATTGTCTTGAAGTATCAGAAGAAAAATTTAGTAATATACCTGTTTTACCTTTAAACTCTATTTGTTTTGAAAATGTTTCTTATAAAACTAATAATTTGTGCATTCTAAATAATATTAACCTAAAAATTTCTAATGGAGATAAAATTTTCTTATCTGGTAAGTCAGGAATAGGCAAATCTACCCTTATGAAACTTCTTCTAAAATATCATAGTTTAACTGAAGGAAAAATCTTAATAGATAATAAGAGTATTAATGATTTAGACCTTTCATTTATCAGAAATCATATAACTTATATTGGTCAAAACGAACAACTTTTTAAAGGCACTATTATGGATAATCTAAAATTAGTCAGTGAAGATGAAACTAAAATCAAAAATGTTGCTGGTATTACTTTATTAGATAAATTTATTAAAGAAAATCAAATAGATTATAACTATTTAATCGAAGAATCCTCAAGTAACTTAAGTGGTGGTGAAAGAAAGAAAATAATTCTAACCAGAGGACTATTAAAATTTAAAAGTGTTCTTATTTTAGATGAAGTATTCAATGAAATATCTATAGAAGAAGAAAAAGAAATTTTAACTAATATTTTTTCTAAGTATCCCGATAAAATAATAATCATGATATCACACAGAAATAACAATCAAAATTTATTTAACAAAAAATACACATTAAAAGGGGAAGGTGATTTAGTTGAAATTAAGTAACAAAGAACTACAAAATATAACCGGAGGAATTTCAATTTGGGCTGTATTAGGTATAATCGCGGGAGCAATTTTCGGAATAGGAGCAATAGATGGCTATGTTAGACCAGTTAAATGTCGTTAAATTAAATGATAAAGAACTAATGGTAATAATGGGAGGCGCTAGCATCTCAGGAACTTTAGTTAATGCCTTTACTTCAGCTTTTAAAGCCTTATATGGTTTTGGTCAAAACTTCGGTACTGCTATTAGAAGAATAGCATCAAGAAAACTATGCAGTTTATAAAAAAGATTAACAGCAAAAGTATATTAAAAACAGTTATTATTATTTTATCAGTTCCTTTTCTAGTAGGAATTCTCTATTACATTAATTTAATAGGAATTTACTTTGGAACAGCACTTAGAAAAATTCTTACTTGCTTCTGTATTTAAAGATTAGTTAGACTAGTTTTAACTAATCTTTTTCATTTTACTAAAAACTTTTCATATCTTTAATAAAGGGGATATTATGTTTAGAGAATTAACTAAAATGGTTTATGATAATACTTTTAAAGTTACTGTTTTAAAAGATAAAGTAAATATTATAAACTATGATGAAATTTTAATTTTTGAAAGTGAAACAATACTCGTTAAAACTAAAGAATATTTAGTTAAAATAAAAGGAGAATATTTAACTATAAACAAATTATATAATAACGAATTATTAATTGAGGGAAAAATAAAAACCATAGAATTCAGGTGATATATTGATAAATTATTTTTGGATAGAAATAAAAGGCAAAAATGTAAATCGTCTTTTAAAACAAATTTTTAAAAATAAAATAAATATTTTAAATATTAAATACTATAAGGATAAAGTAAGACTAAAAGTATCCTATCTTGATTATCAAAAAATAAAAGAAATAAAAACAACTTATGAAATAACTATAATAAAAACAAGTGGTAAGAAAAAACTATTGGAAGATATTAGTAAATATAAAATATCGTTACTTGTTTTTATTATAAGTATTTTTTTTGTTATTTTTCTATCTAAATTTACTTTCTTTATTGAAATAGAAACCAGTAATACAAATCTAAAAAATCTAATTAAAGAAGAATTAACTAAAAACAATATTACCGTTTTTTCCTTAAAAAAAGATTATCAAACTTTAGAAACCATTAAAGAAAATATTAAAAATAATCATTTAGACACCATTGAATGGTTAGAAATAGAAAATAAAGGAGTAAAAACTAAAGTAAAAGTAATCGAAAGAATCAAAAATAGTAAAAAAGAAACAACTTCTTATAAAGATGTAGTAGCAGCTAAAAACGGTTATATTAGAAAAATTTATTCCCCGAAAGGAGAAGTTGTAAAAAATATTGATGATTACGTCAAAAAAGGTGAAATCATAATAAGTGGTAATATTCATAGAAACGAAAAATCTGTCGCTAAAGTTGTAGCAAGTGGTAAAGTTTATGCCGAAGTTTGGTATATTGTAAAAGTAAATGGTAATTTAACCTATAATAAAGTAGAAGAAAAAGATAAAGGTTACTTTAAACTAGTTTTAAAAACTGGCGGCAACACTTTTGATTTAATCAAAATAAAAAAAGAAAATGACTATAACAATAAAAAGAAATTATTCCAAAACTCTATTTTTTCTCTTTATCTAGAAAATGAAAAAACTTATCAAACTACTAAAGCAACCTATACAGATAATGAACTAAAAAAAATCTTAGAAACTAAGGCTAAAAACAGTATTTTAAAAACTTTAGAAAAAGATGAATACATAATAACGCAAAAAACTTTGAAAAAAACTAAAGAAGATGATAGAATGTATGTAGAAGTGTTTTTCAAAGTTTATGAAGACATTGCTAAACAAGTACCTATAAAAAAAGAAATAAATAATGATAAAGAAAAAGAGGAATAAAAATGATTGAAGGATTAAGAGGACAAGTAATATCTATTCTTTACTTTTCTTGGCCCACTGTAGCCATGGGAGTAATAATAGCTATTTTACTTAGAGTAACTTATCTACTAGTACATAAAGAAAAATTTGTTATTCATAAAGAATTATTAAAATTATCTTTTCTAATTTATATATTATGTCTTTTCTATGTTGTCACTTTCCAAGATGTTAGCTGGTCAAGTCATAACTATATACCATTTAAAGAAATATTAAGATATGATTTTGGTAGTGCTTTATTCTATAAAAATATCTTTGGTAATATGCTTTTATTCCTTCCTTATGGAGTCATAATAGCAGGATATATCAAAGTAGATAAAGTCTCAATAGTCCTTTTACTAGGTTTTATAACTTCTTTGTCAATCGAAGTTATTCAGTTCTTAATAGGTAGAGTATTTGACGTAGATGATATTATTTTAAATGTAATTGGTTGTTTACTAGGATTTATGCTGTACACTTTATTTAAAAAGTTTAGCGATAAATTGCCTAAATTCTTTCATAAAAATATCATTTGGGATATTTTCTCAATCCTTGTTCTTGGAGGTTTAATATGGTTCTTAATTCCTTAAATAAATTTGAGATTTATAATAACACCAATTATGACATAACCGAAGAACTTTCCGCACTAAAAAAGGTTTTAAACCTAACTTTAAAAAAAGAAAAAGTTAAAAAAGCTACTTTTAATATCATCTTTATAACGGATACCGAAATCCAAAAAATAAATAAACAATACAGAAATCAAGATAAACCAACCGATGTTATTAGTTTTGCTTTAGAGGAAAACAAAAAAGAGCAAGCATTTTTAAAAGAAAGAGTTCTAGGAGATATCTATATCTCTATAGATAGAGCTAAAAAACAAGCAGATGATTATAATCACAGTTTAAAAAGAGAATTATGTTTTTTAGCAGTCCATGGTCTATTACACTTATTAGGATATGACCACCAAACTAAAGAAGAAGAAAAAATAATGTTTAAGAAGCAGGAGTTGATTTTAGATGGGAAAAGATTATGAAACACTAAAAAAGAATAAGAAAAGTTTTAAAAGATTTGTAAAATCATTTGGTTATTCAGGAGAAGGTATTAAATATGCCTTTTATCACGAACAAAATATTATTGTTATGTTCTTTATGGCCATTATTGCTATTGTTTTAGGCTTAGTATTTAATATAACTTATATGGAACGCTTAGTAATATTAGTTTTAATAGGAATGATATTATCACTAGAAATGATTAATACCGCAATTGAAGCTGCTATTAATTTACACGATGGAAATAAAAAAAGCAAAGAAGGAAAAATCGCTAAAGACTGTGCCAGTGCTGCCGTAAGTATAGCATCAATTTTTGCCTTCATAATTGGACTTCTTATCTTTATGCCTCATATAATAGAATTATTTTAAGGAGTAATATATGTTAGAAGAATTAAAAAAAGTAATAAAAAATTCCTATGCCCCATATTCTAAATTTCATGTAAGTGCCATTGTAATAACTAAAGATAATAATACTTTCAAAGGTGTAAATATCGAAAACTCTTCTTATGGTGCAACTATTTGTGCCGAAAGAGTCGCTATTACTAAAGCTATATCCGAAGGTTATAAAAAAGGTGATTTCCAAGAAATACATATCTTAACAGATAGTAAAAAATTAGGTATGCCGTGTTTTATTTGTAGACAAGTCTTTACAGAATTCTTTACTACTGATACTAAAATTTTTGTCTATAACCAAAATGGTTTAAAAAAAGAATACTTAATGGCAGAAATCTGTCCTTTACCCTTTACTGATGAGGACTTAAAATGAAAAGCGGTTTCGTAAGTATAGTTGGACGCCCTAATGTCGGGAAATCCACTTTAATAAATAGGCTATTAAATAAAAAAATCGCTATTACCTCTGATAAAGTAGGCACCACTAGAAATATTATTTATGGAGTTTTAAATGAAGATGACGCTCAAATAATTTTTATTGATACTCCAGGTATCGGTAAAGCAAGTAACAAATTAGAAACTTCTTTAAATAAAAAAGCCTATTCCTCATTAGAAAATTATTTAGTCTTATTCTTAATTGATATAAAAAGTGGTTTTGGCAAAAATGATGAAAAGATTCTAAATAGATTAAAACAAGATAATAAAAAAGTAATTTTAGTTTTAAATAAAATAGATAAACTCTCTAAAGAAGAACTATTTAATGAAATTCTAAAATTAAAAGATTTATACGATTTTTTAGATATTGTTCCAATATCTAGTCTTAAAAATAAAAATATTGAAGAGCTAAAAAAAGTAATAAAAAAGCATCTTCCTGATAATGTAAAATATTTTGAAGATGATTATATTACTAATGTCGATGAAACCTTTATGATTGGAGAAATAATAAGAGAAAAAGTTCTAATGCTAACTAAACAAGAAGTACCTCATGCTATTACTTGTTTAGTAGAAAATATTTCTTTTTCTAAAAATGTCGTCCATATAAACGCTTTAATTATCACAGATCGAAAAAATTTAAAGAAAATTATAATTGGGAAAAATGGAACCATGTTAAAAAAAATAGGTTCTCTAGCTAGACCTGAAATAGAGAAGCTATTAGGTAAAAAAGTTTACTTAGAACTATATGTAAAAACTATTGAAAATTGGAAAAATAAAGAAGAAATTTTTGAATATTTAAAAATAAATGAAAGAGATTTATAAAAAAGTATCACTATAATAATAGGTGATAAAATGAAAGATAAAATATGGGATTTATTTAAAATAACTGGAGATATAAAATACTATTTAATGTTTAAAGAAATGGAGAAGAATAAAACAGATGCAAAACATAAAAGTGAAAGGAATAATAATTAACGATATAAATTATAGTGAATCAAGTAAAATACTTCATATTTTAACCGAAGATTATGGCCTTCTTGGAGTAATCGCTAAAGGTTGTCGTAATCTAAAGTCTAAACTAAGAAGTACTTCTATTAAATTTACTTATGGTTATTTTTATATAAGTTACAAAGAAAATTCACTCTCCACTTTATTAGAAGTAGATGTTTTAAATGAATTTAAAAACATTAAAACCAATTTAACAAAAATAGGTTACTCATCTTATCTAATGGATTTTGCTGGTCAAGTAATAAAAGAATCAAATAGCCCTGACATCTTTAGAATCTTAGAAGCTGCTCTTTTAAAAATAGAAGACGGTTTATCTCCTGATATTATAACTAATATTGTTGAACTTAAATATTTATCCTTTTTAGGAGTAATGCCAGTTCTAGATAGATGCAGTAAATGTGGAGAAACCAAAAATATAATAACTATTAATAGTGATGCTGGAGGATTACTTTGTAAAAACTGTTATCAAAATGAATATATTGTAGATGAAAAAACTATAAAACTTTTTAGAATGTTTAGTATAGTAGATATAAACAAAATAAAAGAGTTCAATATTAATGAACGAAATAAACAAGAAATAAATAATTTCTTAGAAAGTTACTATTTAAGATATACTGGATTATATTTAAAATCTAAGAATTTTTTAACTCAAATTAATAAAAATTAAAATTTTCTTGTATTTTTTAAAAATATAGTGTATAATTTATAAAGCAATGACTTCTAGTCAATATAAATGAAAAAGGAGGGATTAATATGGCAGTTCCTGCTAGAAAAGTTTCTAAAACCAGAGGAGCAACAAGACGTGCTCATATGGCTTTAACTAAAAAAGAAACTACTAAATGTTCAAATTGTGGAGCAATTATTAAATCTCATAGAGTTTGCCCTGAATGTGGTTATTATAAAAATAATCAAGTTATAAAAGATCAAACAGAAGAAGTAGTTGAACCTAAAAAAGAAAAAAAATCTAAAAAAGAAAAAGAAGAAAAATAATACTGCTAAAAAGCAGTTTTTTTTAATATAAAAAATAAATAATGGAATATACTAATACTGGTGATAGAATGAACTTAAAAAAATTAAAAATTATCGCAGTTATAGCAATTTTTTTATTTACAGTACTATATCATTTTTTATATGACTGGTTACCAAACCCAATATTTGCTGTCTTTTTTCCAGTCAATGAAAGCATTTGGGAACATATGAAACTCCTTTATAGTGGGATTATATCGTGGGGCATAATAGAGTATTTTCTTCTAAATAAAACTAAAACAAAATATAATAATTTTTGGTATCAACTATTTATAACAGCAATTACTAGTATCCCTTTATATTTAATAATTTTCTTACCATTATACAATATCTTTGGAGAAAATATGATTATTTCCATAGTACTTCTAATCATAGTTATTATTTTAGAACAAATACTTAGCTATTACTTATTAAAATCTAAAATCAAAAAACCCATTTTAAATAAAATTTCTCTAGTTTTACTAATATTATTTTATTTTGTTTTCTTAAATTTAACTTATTATCCTCCAGAGAATTATATATTCTATGATACAGTAGCTAAAAAGTATGGAATTTAAGAACCATACAAATATTTATAAGATTAATTAACAGTCTACAACTTAATTATTTGATTAAGTTTTTTTCTTGCACAAATCTAAAAAATTTGTTATAATTTGAAAGGTTTATTTAGGAGATGTATAAAAATGGAAAAAATTATAAACATTGCCGTAGTAGCACATGTTGATGTTGGAAAAAGCACTTTAGTAGATGCTCTTTTAAGTCAATGTCATGCTCTAGATAAAGAACTTACTACTCATCAAATAATGGATAGCAATGATTTAGAAAAAGAACGTGGTATAACCATCTATTCTAAAAATTGTTCTATTCGCTATAAGGACTATAAAATTAATATTGTAGATACTCCAGGGCATGCTGACTTCTCATCAGAAGTAGAACGAATTATCAAAACAGTAGATACTGTTGTTTTAATGGTTGATTCTAAAGAAGGAGTAATGCCTCAAACTAGATATGTTTTAGAAAAAGCTTTAAAAAATAATCTTAATCCTATTTTATTTATTAATAAAATAGATAAAAAAGATGCTAGAATTGATGAAGTAGTAAATATGACCTTTGATCTTTTTGTAGAACTTAATGCCAATAACAAACAATTAGATTTTCCTATTTGCTATGGTATAGCTAAACAAGGTATAGCGAAACTCGATGAAAATGATAACAGCACTAATATCTTTCCACTTCTTGATACAATCATTGAAAACACTACACCTTTAGAGGGAAACGAAAAAGACCCCGTTACTTTTCAAGTATCGACATTAGATTATGATGATTATTTAGGAAGACTTGGAATAGGTAGAATATCAAAAGGTGTTTTAAAACAAGGTATGACTGTAACAATAAGTAAAAATGATGGTACTTTAGAACAATCAAAAATAAATAAAATCTTTGTAAACGAAGGTATAAAAAGAGTTGAAGTAAAAGAAGCTAGATATGGAGAAATAGTTATTGTATCATCCTCTCCCAATATTAAAGTAGGAGATACTATTTGTGATCCCAATAATGTAAATCCACTTCCCCCAATCGAAATAGAAGAACCAACTTTATCTATGAACTTTTTAGTTAACTCTTCACCATTTGCCGGCAGAAGTGGTAAGTTTCTAACTAATCGTCACATTAAAGAAAGATTAGATAGAGAATTAGAAACCAATGTCGGCTTAAAAGTAGAAGAATTAAAAGATAGCGATGGTTATAAAGTATCAGGAAGAGGAGAACTTCATTTATCAATTCTCTTAGAAAACATGAGAAGAGAAGGTTATGAACTTTCCGTTTCAAAACCAGAAGTTTTATTAAAAGAAATAAATGGTGAGAAGTACGAACCATTCGAAGAAGTTTTAATAAATACTCCAAGCGACTATTCAGGAACAGTTATCAATGATTTAAATGAAAGAAAAGGTATTATGACTTCTGTTACAAATGAAGAAAATTATACTAAAATTATCTTTTTAGTACCAACTCGCGGTTTAATAGGATACCGCAGTAACTTCATAACAAATACTAAAGGTGAAGGAATCATGGTAAGAAGCTTCAAAGAATTTAAACCTTACGTTGGACCAATCAAAAAACGTAAAAACGGAGTTCTAGTGTCCATGGAAGATGGTAAAGCTATGGCCTATTCACTATTTAATTTAAGTGACCGAGGAACTATGATAATAGAGCCAGGAACAGATGTATATAAAGGTATGATTATTGGAATAAACAACAGAGATAATGATTTAAATGTTAACCCTTGCAAAAACAAACAATTAACAAATACCAGAGCAGCAGGATCTGATGAAGCTTTAACTTTAATAAAACCAAAAGTATTTACTCTAGAAGAAGCTTTAGAATTTATTGAAAGTGATGAATTAGTAGAAATAACTCCAGATGCTATAAGATTAAGAAAAAAGATTCTTGATGACAAAGAAAGATATAGGCAAAATAAATAAAAGTCAAAAGACTATCCTTTTGACTTTTTCTTTTTGAAAAATATCTCCTTCTAATTTACGAAATCCTTAAAAAGTGCTATAATTTTAGTAATTTGGAAGTGATAACATGGATAAAGTATTACTAATAAATAAAGACAAAGGCTATACCTCTAGAGATGTAGTAAACATAATCTCTAAAAAGTTAAATGAAAAGAAAGTAGGACATTTTGGAACTCTAGATCCCTTAGCAACAGGACTCTTAGTAATAGGAATAGGACGTCTTACTAAATTAGGTAATCTTCTTTCTGATGAAACTAAAGATTATGAAGTAGAAGTACTATTAGGAACAAGTACTGATACATACGATATAACCGGTAAAACCATAAAAACTTTAGCTAATTTTAATAAAGAAAAAATAAAAGCAGAACTTTTAAAACTAAAAACAACTTATAATCAAGAAGTTCCCCCTTACAGTGCAGTTAAAATAAATGGTAAAAAACTATATGAATACGCCAGAAATAATGAAAAAGTAGAGCTTCCTAAAAAAGAAGTTACTATTTTTGATATAAACTCTATTACATTTAAAACAAAAGATAAAAGAGAATATCTTACCTTTAACTGTTCAGTAAGTAAAGGAACTTATATCAGAAGTCTTATCAATGACTTATCAAAAAAGACTAATACTCCGATGTGTATGAGCAATCTAAAAAGAACAAGGTGTGGCACCTTTTTCTTAAAAGATGCTTACACATTAGAAGAAATAACAAATGATAATTTTAAAGTTTTAGATATTACTGACTGTCTAGACATTGACAAAAAAGAAATACCTTCTAATTTAGAAACTAAAATTCTAAATGGAGCTGAAATAGATATGACAAACTCTAAAATGATTCTTTTTACTAAAGATAGCAACTACATTGCCTTATATGGAAACTATAAAAATAAAATGAAACCTTATTTGACCTTTAAAAAATAATCAATTTGCGCTATAATATAAAAAGGAGAGTATTATGGATTTTAAAAATATTTATGAGTTACAAAAAAGAGTCATGCCTGCTCTTAAAAAAAGGGCTAGCGATCTAACCAAACAAGGAATTGAAATTTCCCCAGAAGATATTTGGACTAATCTTAAAAATAATAAATGGATTAAAGCCCAAAATCTTTCTTTAAATGAAATAGTAAATGATATTTTAAAATATGAACCTAAAAACTAAATAACAAATAATATAGAAGTGGAGGAATTTATATGAGTAATAGAACTATTAGTTACGATGATTTAAAACAAGAAATAGAAAAATACTTAAGTTCTGATGAAATAAAAGAAGTCGAAAAAGCTTATAAATTTGCCTATGATAAACACAAAGGACAATATCGAAAAACAGGTGAAGAATATATAGTTCATCCACTTTTTGTTGCTCATATCTTAACTACAATAAGAGCAGATAAAGATACTTTAATCGCTGGACTTTTACATGATGTTATCGAAGATACTGAAGTAACTAAAGAAGAATTAAAAAATCTTTTCGGCGAAACTGTAGCCAACTTAGTAGATGGTGTTACTAAAATTAATAGCATTAATGTCTCAACAGAAAATGAGTATCTAACTGGGTACTACAAAAAAATAATTGTCGGAATGAGTGAAGACGTTAGAGTTATTATTATAAAATTAGCCGATCGTCTTCACAATATGAGAACCTTATATGCTCTTCCTCATGATAGACAAAAACGAAAAGCTAAAGAAACTTTAGAAATTTTAGCACCCATAGCTCATCGTCTTGGAATGCACAAAATAAAAAGCGAATTAGAAGATTTATCACTTAAATATCTAAAACCAGAAGCTTATCGTGATGTAGTAGAAAAACTAAACCACACAAAAAAAGAACGCGAAGAATATGTCAAAAAAATGATGGATGAAGTAAGTGAGCTTTTACGAAACAATAATATTAAACATGAGATTAAAGGTCGAGCTAAAAGCATTTACAGTATTTATAAAAAATTAGATAAAGGACGAAGTTTTAATGATATTTATGATCTTTTAGCAATTAGGATTTTAGTAGATAAAGAACAAGAATGTTACTTAGCCCTAGGATTAATTCATTCAAAATATAAACCAGTTTCTAAGCGCTTTAAAGATTATATAGCTATGCCTAAAACTAATTTATATCAAACTTTGCATACCACAGTTTTTGGCCCCTTTGGCAACTTATTTGAAATTCAAATTAGAACTTATGAAATGGATGAAATAGCAGAAAACGGTATAGCCTCTCACTGGGCTTATAAAGAAAATAAAAATGCCGCTTTAGAAATGCAAAATGTCACTGAACAAAAACTCCAATTTTATAAATCAATTATTGAATTAAAAGAAGACAAACTTACTAGCGAAGATTTTGTCGATAAAGTAAAAAATGAAGTTTTAAATAATAATATATATGTTTATACTCCTAAAGGTGATGTCATAGAAATGCCCAAAGGTTCCACTCCAATTGATTTTGCTTATCGAATTCATTCTCAAGTTGGAGATAAAATGACCGGAGCAATAGTTAATAATAATATGGTAAACATTAGTTATGAATTACAAAATGGAGATATAATTAAAATCATTACTAATAACAATTCCAAAGGACCTTCTAGAGAATGGCTTAATATCGTAAAAACTACTGCAGCAAGAAACAAAATAAAAAACTTTTTCAATAGAACAACTAAAGAAGATTACATAAATCAAGGAAAAGATTTACTTGAAAAAGAACTAAGAAGACGTAAAATACCTATCAATGAATTTATGGAACCTGAAAATTTAGAAAGAATCTACAAAAACTTTAAATTAGATTCTCTAGAAGATATTTATTTAAACATTGGTAATAACAAATATTCTCCAAAAAGTATTATCAAAAAAGAAAATGAAGAAACTCAAAAAGAAGAAAAGAAACCTAAATTAGTAATAAAAAATAATGATAATGATATAATTGTTGGGGATACTAAAAATATTGAAACCCATATTGCCAACTGTTGTCTTCCTGTACCAGGAGATGAAATAGTAGGTTATATAACTAAAACTAGTGGTATTAGTATTCATCGAAAAATTTGCAGTAATATTGAACTTTTCGATGACCGAATAGTTGAAGCTTTTTGGAATCCTAATATCGATAACAAATATAGCAGTGAATTAATAATTCATACCACCTCTAGAGAAAACATAGTTCTTGATATTGTTCAAACAGCAGCAACTCTTAATATAAATGTAGAAAATGTTAATTTAATAAGTAAAGGCGCTAATAATGTCTATTCAGTAGATATAGTAGTAGCAAATTTAGAAGATTTAACTAAATATATGCTTAATCTTCAAAAAATAAAATATGTAAATGATGTAGAAAGGATAATAAAATAATGAAAGTTGTAATTCAAAGAGTAAATGAAGCAAGTGTCGAAGTAGACAGTAAAATAGTAGGTACTATAAATAAAGGATTAGTAGTTTTAGTAGGATTTACGGAAGGAGATAATTTAGATACTTTAAAATGGATGGTCAACAAAATTGTAAATCTTCGTATTTTTGACGATGATGAAGGAGTAATGAACTTATCGGTAAAAGAAATAAAAGGAGATATTTTATCAGTATCCCAATTTACTTTATATGGAGATACTACTAAAGGTAATAGACCAAGTTATATTAAAGCTCTAGAGCCAGATGAAGCTAGTAAACTTTATAGAGAATTTAACAAACTTTTAAAAGAAGAAAATATAAACGTAGAAGAAGGAATCTTTCAAGCCGATATGGAAGTAAATTTATCTAATGATGGTCCTGTTACCATTATTATTGAAAAATAGAAGGAAATCCTTCTTTTTTATTGCAATAAATATTAAATATATGTATAATAAAACTATAAGAGACTAAAGAAAGTAGTGATAATATGAGAAAAATCAAAGAACAAACTACAAAGGGGATTTTGTCAATATTTTAGACAGAAAATAGAGAGGGTATTTCACATAGATAAC
>URXR01000029.1 GCA_900551925.1 uncultured Mycoplasmatota bacterium
CTTTGTTTGTTATCCACATTATAAATCGGTATCATTTTAACTAATGTTTAACAGAGGATTTCATAATTTTTACACATTTTTGTCATTTTAAAAATTTCAATATTTACAAAAAAAACGCCAAAAGCGTTTTAATATCCATATCGTACTATATCAAAAGTAACTCCATCCATAGTTCTAACCGGAGAATCTGCACTAGCACTCTCTTTAAGTAAATCCACCATTGAGCCACTTACTCCTCTATCTAACACAATAGCATACATTCCCTCTGGATCATAAGCACTAACATTAATTCTAATTATACTACCACAAGGAATAGAAGAACTCATAGCAACAATTCTAACTGTTCCATATTCACTATCATTATAATAAATATTACCATTTCTAGCATCTTGGCCATTACAACCTAAAAAACCACTACATTCTGCACAATCTGGACCATAATGCACCAACTTACCAACAAAACTAGTATCTTGAAACTGTGCATTATAAACAGCATCATAAAAATTATCATAAAATACTGGAGCAGTCATTCTTTCATCTAATTCTTGATAAGAATTAACAAGTTCCTTAGTAGAAACAGTCTTATCAAGATTTAAATTAGAAGCATCCATCTTCTTAAATGTGCCCTTATCTAAACTAATAAGGCCAATAACCCCAGCACATATAAACATTATGCCACTTACATAAAACAAACTTGAAACTAATTTTTTACCTAAATTCTTTTTTAACTTCCGTTTAGCCAAAATAGTCACCTCTTAATAACAAATAGTCTATCATACTTATAACTTTAAGTCAAATAAATCTATCTCATTAGAACTAGTAATATTTGCCACTTCATCATACGAAATATCTAGAAGAGACGCTAAATATAAAGCAATTTCCTTAATATTACTAGGCTCATTAACTTCTCCTCTAAAAGGAGATAAATAAGGAGAATCCGTTTCTAAAACCACTCTACTAAGACCTATTTCTTTTATAACCTCACCAAGCTTACTATTTTTAAAAGTTACAACACCTCCTATACCTAAGTAATAACCTAATTCCATATATTTTTCACTAACCTCTAAACTACCAGAAAAGCAATGAATAACCCCTTTTAAATTATACTCTTTTAAAATATTATATGTATCTAAAAAAGCCTCTCTTGTATGAATAACTACCGGAAGATTATATCTACTTGCCAAATCAAGTTGCCTTTTAAAAAGTTCAATCTGTTCTTCCTTATCATCTTTACCATAATGATAATCAAGACCTATTTCTCCAATAGCTACAACCTTATTACAACTTTTAATAATATCCTCTAAAAAATTAAAATCATCATCTGTAACATCTGAAGCCATACAAGGATGAAAGCCAACACTTATAAAAATATTAGAAAATCTATCCACTAACTTAGTATTAAACTTATTATCCTCTCTATCACTACCACTTACAATTAAATACTTAACATCATTTTCTAAAGCCCTATCTACTATTTTTTTTATCTTTTCATCACTACCATCTAAATGTAAATGTGTATCAATTAACATAAAATCACTTCCTAAAATTATTATAAATTAAAAAAAGATACTCCTGCAAGTATCTAAAACCATTTTAGTTTCCACATATAATAAAACAAAACCATAAAATATGCAAAATTAAATAAGGTTGGTTCAAAAATCACCATTGTTAAAAACAATAATCCTATAATGGCATTAATTACTACTTTCAAGTTAGTAATCATATTGTGCTCCTTTCCTATTATTTTTAACTGCATTACCATTATAAAAATATTCTTCTCTAAATCACAAGCAAAAAAGGATAAAAAACTTTAGTTTACATCCTTTTTTACTATTTTTGCGTAATTCTATTAAATAAAACTTCTGCTTCTCCAACTATACTTCCTGATTTGTAATAACCAAATCTATCTAAAGTGTCATAACTATTTTGATCAGTATTAATTTGCTTAAATATGCTTTCAGCTGTATCTGGCATAAACGCTTGTAATAAAACCGCACCATATCTAATTGATTCAATTAAATTATATAAAATTGTTTTAAGTCTGTCTGTCTTACTTTCATCCTTAGCAAGAACCCAAGGAGTAGTCTCATCAATATATTTATTACATCTTCTAAAAATATCAAATATACAATCTAAACTATCAGCAATTCTAAGCATATTCATTTTTTCATCAACTTTATCTTTAGTAGATAAAACTAAATTAATTAACTCTCTATCAATTTCTTCATTTACTTCTTTATTTTCTACAACTCCTGAAAAATACTTATTACTCATAGCAATAGTTCGATTTACCAAATTGCCTAATACATTAGCTAAATTAGAATTAATAGATTCAATAAGCAATTCTCTAGTAAAAGTACCATCTGAAGAAAAAGGCATTTCATGAAGCATATAATATCTAACTGAATCTACTCCAAATTCCCTAACTAAATCATCAGCATATACAATATTTCCTTTAGATTTACTCATTTTATCATTGCCAAAAAGCATCCAAGGATGACCAAAAATTTTCTTAGGAAGATCTAAATTTAAAGCTTTTAAAATAATAGGCCAATATATAGTATGAAATCTTAAAATATCCTTTCCAATCAAATGTAAATCACAAGGCCAATATTTTTTAAACATCTCTCCGTTTTCTCCATCCGGATTATATCCTAAAAATGTAATATAATTAGATAAAGCATCAATCCATACATAAATAATATGTTTATCATCAAAACTAACAGGAATACCCCACTTAAAACTAGTTCTAGATACACACAAATCTTCAAGTCCTGGTTTAATAAAATTGTTTATCATTTCATTTTTTCTAGATTCAGGTTGAATAAAATCAGGATGAGAATTTATATAATCTAAAAGCCAAGAAGCATATTTACTCATCTTAAAAAAATAAGCTTCCTCTTTCATCTTTTTAACCTCTCTGCCACAATCAGGACATTTTCCATCCTTAAGTTGCGATTCTGTCCAAAAAGATTCACAAGGAGTACAATAAAGGCCTATATATTCACCTTTATAAATATCACCTTGATCATATAATTTCTTAAAAATTTTCTGTACTATTTCCTTATGTTCTTCTGAAGTAGTCCTAACAAATCTATCATAACTAGTGTTCATAACATCCCATATATCCTTAATCTGATTAGACACATTATCAACAAACTCTTGAGGACTTACTTTATTTTCGATTGCCTTTAATTCTATCTTTTGTCCATGTTCATCAGTACCAGTTTGAAAATAAACATCATACCCCTGTAATCTCTTATATCTAGCAATAGCATCCGCCAACACTACTTCATAAGTATTTCCAATATGGGGTTTCCCCGAAGTATAAGCAATCGCAGTACTAATATAAAACTTATCTTTCATCAAAATCACCTCATCTTAAAATATAATATGACAAAAAAAAGAAACATTTCTAAGGACGAAATATTTCCGCGGTACCACCTTAATTAGACTATACAATAATGTCTATCTTAATTATTATAACGATTAATCTATTAACCGGAGAATATTCTCTGCTTCAGAAATCATACCAAATAATCCTTAATACTTATTTACACCATCCATAAGCTCTCTCTAAATAAGAAATTATCCTAACTTTCCTTCATCACATTTAAACAATAATAAAATTATATCATAACATAAAAAACTATTCAATATATTTTCCTAAAAATTTTGCTGCAATTGCCCCAGTTTTAACAATAAACTCATCTATTTTATTACTTGTAGATAAAATTATAACTGCTCCAATAGCATCACCATTAGAAATAATCGGCGCAATTACATAACTAGCAGTCTCTTCCAAAGAAGAAGACAAGCTAATCTCAGTAAAATCCAATGATGATACTACTACTCTATTTTGAATAATTTCATCTAAACTAGAGGAAATTCTTCTATCCAAATACTTTTTCTTCAAATCACCAGATACAGCTAATATAACATCTCTATCCACAATAAATACATTACCACCAATTTCTGAATATATCGAATCAACATAATCTTTATAAAAATCAGGCAATCCTTCTAAAGGAGAATATTTTTTAAGAACAATATTATCACTATCCAAAAAAATCTCTACCGATTCACCATCTTTAATTCTAAGTGTTTTTCTTATCTCTTTTGGAATTACAATCCTTCCCAAATCATCAATTCTTCTTACAACCCCAGTAGTCTTCATTTAGTAACCTCACTTTCACTATAGTTATTTTTTACAAAATAGCAAAAAATTATTCTAGTTTTTTCCTAATTATTACTATATCTATTATAATATTGATATACTCTTATTCCTCATGGTAATTTTTACCAATTATAAAGTTAATATCATAAAAAAAAGAACTTACTATAGTTCTTTTAAAATTTTATTAAAATCAAACACTAAATGATTACTACAATTATTATAATAAAGTCTTATAGCAAGCATGTTATTTTTATAAGAAAATTTAAAATTTTTATTAATTTTTAAAGACTTAACAAATAATTCTTCATAATTAATAACTGAAGACTTTTCCTTATCAAAAATTATCTCCCTATAAATATTATTATCAAACACTTTAATAACACCTAACTTATTAACAAAAGCTGAAAACAACTCTTCCTGCATATAAATTTCTAAATCATTATCAATGGAGCCAAATCTATCCTCAATCTCTAATCTAACACTATTAAGTTTATCAAAACTATCAATAGAATTAATAAGTTTATGAATTTCAATCTTAATATCCTCGTCACTAACATAACTATCCTTAATATGAGAAGTAACATTAACTTTATCAATATCTTGTTTTTCAGTATCATCTACTTCATTTATTTCACCTTTTAAAATCGCTACTTCCTCATTTAACATTTTTGTATAAAGATCTATTCCAACTGCATCAATAAATCCAGCCTGTTGACTACCTAAAATATCCCCAGCTCCTCTAATGGCCAAATCACGAGTAGCAATTGAAAGCCCACTTCCCAGCGCCGTAAAATCTTTGATAGCCTTAAGTCTCTTAACCGCTGTTTCAGTAAGAACTTTACCTTCCTCATACATTAAATATGCATAAGCCAAAGCATCACTTCTACCAACTCTACCCCTAATTTGATAAAGCTGACTAAGACCAAATCTATCAGCATTCAAAACCACTAACGTATTAACATTAGGAATATCTATTCCTGTCTCAATTATGGTTGTACAAAGTAAAACTTCAAACTTACCGTCAATAAAATCATTCATTACATCCTCAAAAATATTCTTATCCATTTGCCCATGAACATAATTCATTTTAACGTTAGGAACAAGTTTTCTAAATAAACTTAACTTTTCCTCAATATCAGCTACCTTATTATATAAAATAAAAACTTGTCCACCTCTAGAAACTTCTTTATAAATAACATCTCTGAGTAATTTTTTATCATATCTTGTAACATAAGTTACTACACTTTTCCTATTTTTCGGAGGAGTCTCAATTAACGATAAATTTTTAATACCCAAAATAGCCATCTGCAAAGTTCTAGGTATCGGAGTAGCAGTCAAAGTAAGAACATCCACATTCGCCTTAAGCTCTTTAATTTTCTCCTTATGAATAACCCCAAATCTTTGCTCCTCATCAATAACTAAAAGACCTAAATCCTTACAAACAACATCATCACTTAAAATTCTATGTGTACCAAACAAAATATCAATACTACCATTTTTAAGACCTTCAATAGTTTTTTTAGCCTGAGAAGAACTAACAAATCTATTTAAAATTCCAATATTAACCGGATAATTTTTAAATCTTTCCAAAGCAGCCTCATACTGCTGCTTAGAAAGAAGCGTTGTCGGACACAAATAAAGTACCTGTTTATTATCCAAAACTGCCTTAAACATTGCTCTAAAAGCTACTTCAGTCTTTCCATAACCAACATCACCACATAAAATTCTATCCATTGGAACTTTGCTTTCCATATCTCTTTTGATATCCTTAATAGCCTCCAACTGATCAGAAGTTTCCTCATACATAAATTCTTTTTCAAACATAAGTTGCAAAGGTTGATCAGGACTAAAAGCAAAACCTCTTTTCATCTGACGCTCAGCTTGAACTTTTAAAAGTCTTTTAGACTCATACTTAATCTTTTCTCTTATCCTTCTCTTAGTCTTTTCCCAATTAGAACTATTAAGAGCATTAATATGAGGCTTATAACCATCTTTCCCAGTATACTTGCTAATATAATTAATTTTAGAAGCCGGAATGTAAAGTTTATCACCCTTAGCATACAAAATTTCTAAATAATCCCCAGCATGACCACCTTTATTTATAACTTTAATTCCATTATAAACACCAATACCATGCTTTTCATGAACAACATAATCTCCTACTGAAAGATTAGACAAATCCTTAATTCTAGAAGTATTCTTAAATTTAGACTTACGAACCGCCACATTTTTCCTAGCAAAGAGTTCATAATCCGTAAGCACCACATAATTATTAGTAGAAAATCCTTCTCCAAATTTTTCTCTTATAATATTCACTTTATTCTCAAAAATTTCTTGCTTTTTTGTAATAACATAAGAAAAATTAAGATTATCTAAAAAATAATTGATATTAACAATTTTTGTAAATATTACCACTGTTTTTCCATCATCAAGACACTTATTAACATAATTGTTAATATCTTTAAAATTCTCATTAAAACAAGGAACAGAAAAACTACCACCATCATAAACTTTTTTAATATCTTTTTCTATTACATTATAAGTATCATAATAATACAAAACATCATTAACTTTTATATCATAAAAATCAAAAAACTTCTTCTTATCATCATAATAAAGAGCTTCTGATACCATCTTATCATAAGAAAATTTAAGTTGCTCATAATCCTTAAAAATAACAATAGGACGATTCAAATAATCAACAATACCAGCTTTCTTACCACTAAAATTCTCACAATAAGGTAAAATTTCTAAAGACTCTAACCTCTGATTAGATCTCTGAGATGAAACATCAAAATATCTTATAGACTCTATATCATCCCCAAAAAACTCAATTCTTACTGGATTTTCACAATTAACAGGAAAAATATCCAAAACAAAACCACGAAGAGCAAAATCACCCATCTTAGAAACAAGAGTATCTCTAGTATAACCAAGTTCATTAAGTCTAGTTATTAACTTATCCCTAACAACACTACTACCCTCTTTTAATACTATTTTATTTTCTTTAAATACAGAAACATCAGGTAAAAACTTAACATAACCAGAAACATCAGTAAAAACTATTTTTCTATTATCCTCCACTAAATCATTTAAAATATTAATTCTATCAATCTTAAGTTCTGGACTAATCGCTGTTCCATCAGCCAAAATCATATCATCATTTTCAAATAAAACTACATTCTTATTATCAGTAAATTTATTAAATAAATTTCTAGCTTCAAATAAAGAAGGGGTTACAACTAAAATAGCCCTCTCTTCTTTAACTAAAAGACTATTCAAGAAACACGCAAAAAAACCACCCGTCATATTTATTAGACCCATGTTAGTTTCATAATTAAAGTTATCTAATTTCTTAAACATTTCCATAAAATCAACCTCTAATTATATTTACTCATAACCTTGTCAAAACTAATCTTACAAAAATCATCTAAAATTGAAACACTAATTGGTAAAATCTTCTCTATTTTCTCACTCTCTTCTCTACTAAACTTTCCTAAAACATAATTTTTAGTATCTATCATTTTATCATTACCAATTCCCACTCTAAATCTCTTAAATTTATTAGTATTCAACATAAACTCAATATTTTTAAGACCATTATGTCCTCCACTTGATCCAAAAAGTCTAAGTCTATATTTAGCAACAGGCAAATCCAAATCATCACTAATTACCAAAATATCATTAAGATCAATATTAAAATAGTTAACAAATTTACTAACCACTTCTCCTGATAAATTCATATAAGAAAGTGGTTTTAATAAAATAACTTTTTCACCATCAACAAATAATTCACCATATAAACCATTAAACTTTTTTTTATCCACCAAAATTCCATAATTATTTGCATAATTATCAACAATCATAAAACCAACATTATGACGAGTATTCTCATATTCTTTTCCAGGATTTCCAAGCCCAACAATTAACTTCATAAAATCACCCTATTCTTTAATCTCTACTATTTTTGAATCAGGAGTCTCTACCTTATATGATCTATTAAAAATATCAACTGAAGTAACCTTACACTTTTCATCATTATAAATAATCTTTTCCCCCACATTAGGAAGATTTTTCTTATATTCGCTATAACAATCATTTTCATAATAAAGACAACACATAAGGCGTCCACACACACCATTAATTTTTTGAGGATTTAAAGCTAAATTTTGATTTTTAGCCATATTAATTGAAACACTACTAATATCTTTAAGAAATCTCGCACAACAAAGTTTTTGACCACATTGACCATAACCCCCAACAATTTTAGCTTTATCCCTTACTCCAATCTGTCTAAGTTCAATCCTAGTTTTATAAATACCTGCCAATTTTCTAGCTAATTCTCTAAAATCAACTCTTTCATCAGCCATAAAATTAAACATTAATTGTTTTCTATCAAAAGTAAAACTAGCATCTAAAATTTTCATATCCAGTTTAAGTTGCAAAACAAACTCTTTCGCATCCTCCAAAGCTTGAACAGCATCCTCTACATTTTTATCATTAGTTTTCCTATCATCCAAATTAGCAATACGCACTATATCTTTTAAAGGAAGCGCAAGTCTCTTTTCATCAACAGAAATTATATCAGTCACAACTTCTCCATATTGTAATCCTCTTTCTGTTTCAACAATCACAAAATCACCCTTAACAGGTTTCAATTTATTGATACTAAAATAATAAATTTTATTAGAATCCCCAAAATTAACACCAGAGACTTTTCTCATACAAATCAACCTCCAATTGAAATAACAAAATTATCAATAAATAGATTCATATTAACATTAAAATTAATCAAATACAAAAAATCATTAATAACTTCAATTTTATTTATTATATCATTAATCTCATTTTTAGCAATATTATCCTTAACCAAACTATCAGGAACATAATAAGAATTATCTCTATTTATTTTCAAGTTCAAAGCATCAAAATATAAATAAAGTCCATACAAAAGAAACTCTTTAAATCTCTTACCAATATCATAAATTGAATTATTTTCTAAAATTTCTACACCCTTATTCTCTAAATTATTGTAAAAATCCAAAATTAATTTTTCCTCACTCAAAACAAACTCATCAAAACTAACATCACTATTCTCATCATAATATAAAGCAAAAATATGCTTATAATCAAAACTCTCTTCCCTAATTAAACTAATAATCTGCGTTCTAGATGTAATTGTACTTAAAACCTTATCAACACTAGGAGTCATTAAAATAGCAATAATATCATCATCAGGTTCTTCTAAAAATTTAAGTAAGCTATTCGCAGAATACTTATTAAGAAGAGTAACATCCTTTATTACATAAACTTTACGTTTTCCATCAACAGTTTTAAGTGAAAAATCAAGTTTCAAATCTAAAATAGCATCCTTCTTAACCTCTTTATCCCCATCAATAATAATTAAATTAGCATAATTATTCTTATCAATAAGAGTATTTAACTTCTCATCAAAAACACCATCAAAGAGAAAAAATTTAGCTAAATCCAAAGCTAAATCATCAGCATAACTAACATCATTAGTTTCAATTAAATAAGCATGAGAAATTTTATCATTTTTAAAACTTGTCATTATAAAATTGTAAAACATACTTTGCTTTTCTTTATACTTATCTAACATAACTACCTCACTAAAAAATAAAAATATAAAATATAATTAACGTAACAAGTCCTGATATTCCTAAAAAACCTACTACACAAATAGATATTAAATTAATAGGAATATAAATATCTAAACCCCTGGCCATCACATTAAAAATATATATAATAAACGGTGCTAATAAAAACGAACGTAACCAAGACATAATATTTTTCAAAGGCCAACACCTCAAAAAATATTATGTCTTAAAAAACTATTCTAAAACCTCTTTTCTATTATTAAGAGCCTGTTCTAAAGTAAGAGCATCAATGTATTCCATATCTGCTCCAACCGGAACCCCATTAGCAATTCTACTAATTATTACATCTGTATCCTGTAATAACTTTTTAACATATAAAACAGTCGTATCAGCCTCTATTCCAGATTTTACAACGAAAATAATCTCCTTAATACCATCTTTCTTAACCCTATCAATAAGGCCATCCAAATTTATATCATCAGGACCAACATCATCAAAAGGGGAAATAAGACCATTTAAAACATGATAATAACCATCAAAATTACCCATTTTTTCAAGCAAAAACACATCCTTAGAATGCTCAACCACTATTAAAGACTCTCTATTACGAAAATCATCACTACAAATAGCACATATATCCTGATCAGTAATTAAGTTACAGATTTTACAATAACCTATATTTTCCTTAACATTCTTTAAACTACCGGCAAAACTATCATAATCATCATCATCAAAATCACTTAAAATAGTAAAAACCATTCTCTCAGCAGATTTTTGCCCAATTCCAGGTAATTTTTTAAAACACTCAATTAAATTATTAACACTATCAGGCATATTACATCAATCCCGGCATCATACTAGAATACTTACCCATTTTATTAGAAAGTTCTTTATCAACTTTGCTAAAAGCATCATTTAAAGCTAAAACAATCATATCCTCAAGCATACTGATATCATCCTGAACTACATCTTTCACATCTTCAGATAAAGAAATTTTCACAACTTCCTTAGTTCCCTTAACAGTAACAGTAACTAACGAACTTTTCCCTTCAAAAATAGAATTATCAACTTCATCCTTAATTCCAGTTATTTCCTTTTGCATAGCTTGAGCTTGTTTCATTAAAGCTTGCATATTCATATTATCAATCTCCTCTCTATTTTATCTCAACAACATCATTACCAAATATTTCCTGAGCTGAAATAACACTATCTGGTAACGAATCATCATCTTCTATTATAACATCTTTTTCTTGTTTTTTATCCATATAGACATATTTTTTTCCACTATTTATATCTGAAATATATTTATCTCTTAATTTTTCCCATTCACTATCTAAAACAAAAGCAATATTATAATATTTTCCCATTACTAAATTAAACAAAAGTTCAAGTTTCGCAATATTTAAAACTGCATTATTAACAACCGAATCGTAACAAGCCGAAATAATAACATCTTTTTCTCCAACAACCTGTAATGTACCATCCAAAAAATACGAAACAATAGAAGAAAATTCCTTATTATGAACATAATCATAAAAACCATTCCACTTAGAAGTTATCTCCATTTTTAACTTTTTATCCGCTAAAGCAAAAGCATTGTTAATAACAACTGAAAAATCAGTTTTAACAACAGGTCTCATTTCAACTATTTGTTCGCTTTTTGTCCCATTAGTCTTAGCAACATCAACATTTTTCTTTAAATCATTAGAATTATCAGAAATTATTTCCCGGGAAATAATTTTCTCATTTAATTTAGAAATTAACTTTAAAATTCCCACCTCAAAACTAAGCAAATAATTAGAAGAATATCTAAAATTAACACTAATATCATTAAATTCAGTTAAACAAATCATTAATTTAGACTTATCAACAAAATCATCATCAGAAACAATAGCATTCTTCAAATACTTAAGCATCTGTTCAACTAACATTTCAACGCTCTTACCATTCTTTTCCAACATTTCAACATCAGAAAACACCTTATTAATATCTCCATTACATATATTAACAATTAAATCCTTAACAATACCTTCATTAACTAAACCAACCACATCATAAAATAAATTCTTATCAATTTTATCTGAACAAGAAGAAAGCTTATCCAAAAGACTTATTGAATCCCTAAGACCACCATTACAATGATTAGCAATAAGCTCTAAAACCTCATCAGAAACATTAATCTTTTCCTTATTTGAAATATTCTTTAAACAATCAACAATATCAACAACACTAATTCTCTCAAAATCATAACATTGACATCTAGAAATAATAGTTTCAGGAATCCTATAAAACTCAGTCGTAGCCAATATAAAAATTACATGACTAGGAGGTTCCTCTAAAGTTTTAAGTAACGCATTAAAAGCACTAATAGAAAGCATATGAACCTCATCAATAATATATACCTTATATTTAGAAACCGTAGGCATTAACGAAACCTTATCTCTAATAGCCCTAATCTCATCAACACCATTATTAGAAGCAGCATCAATCTCAATAATATCAGGATTCATCTTCGAATTAAATAATTTACAACTATCACACTCATCACAAGGATTTCCATCAACTAAAGAACTACAATTAACAGCCTTAGCAATAAGTTTAGCAATAGTAGTTTTACCAGTACCTCTAGGGCCAGAAAACAAATAAGCATGCGAAACTCTATTATTAATAATAGCATTTTTAATAGTATTTACAATATAATCTTGACCAAAAACCTTATCAAAAGAATCAGGACGATATTTTCTATATAAAGCTAAATAACTAATGGTAACACCCCCTAAAAAGATTAAAATTATTATAACACGAAGAAATAACATCATCAATAACAAAAACAAAAAAAATAAGACTATCACCATTCAAATTATTTCCCGGGAAATAATATCCAATTTTTTCCAATTATTAAAACTAACAAAAAAAAAGAAACTATGTTTCACGTGAAACATCATAAAAACCTAGAAATTATAATAAATTTAAATAATAACTACTTATTAACAATAAAAACTTTTAATATGTTTAGCAAAACTAAATTAAAAACAACCATATGTTTCACGTGAAACATTACAAAAGATTAAAAAAGAAAAAAAATATGTAATCATAAATACATAAATCAAACAATTTTATAAATAATTCTTTATAAACAAAGGTAAAATCACAACTAAACAACATATATTAACAAATTTGAGATTAAATAAAAAAACATAACTAATTAAAAATTATGCTTCCTAGAAATTATTTCCCGGGAAATAATTTTCATTTTCTTCAATTAAGTAAAATGATCAAAAAACTATGTTTCACGTGAAACATTATAAAATCCTAAAAAGAATAATAAATTTTAGTAATATATACTTATTAACATTAAAAACTGTAAGTATATTTATCAAAAAAAATTAAAAATATCCTTATGTTTCACGTGAAACATAAAAAAAATAAATAATTATAAAAGTTTTAATTAAATAGTTTTATAAAAGATTTCTTATAAACAAAATTAAAATATCAACTTAATAGCATATATTAACAAATTCGAGATTAAATAAAAAAACTATTTCTACAAATTATTTCCCGGGAAATAATTTCCAATTAAGTAAAATAAGTAAAAATACTATGTTTCACGTGAAACATAGTATTATCTTAGTTCTCTAAAAAACCTTTGTAATAACCCCTTATATTCAAACAAATCACCAACTTCTAATAAATCAACATTACTTAAATTACTGTCTAAATTAGTAACATAATTAGAATTCAACAAATAATAAACCTTTTTAATTCTAGCCTCTGCAATAGCATTTAAACACATATTACAAGGTTTTAAAGTAACATATAATTCACAATCATCCAAATACCAAGAATTAGACTTTTTACAAGCCTCAATAATAGCCAATATTTCAGCATGAAAAACTGCTACATTATCAATATTTTTTCTATTATAAGTTGCCGCTATGATTTCCTTATTTTTAACAATAACAGCACCAACCGGAACATCTCCACTATTATAAGCAATTCGAGCCATATCAACAGCAACCTTCATGTATTCATTCATATTTTCCTCCAAAAAAAGTGCACACACATAGAGGATTTTAAGGCTGCTATCTTCCGATCCTGACCTGGTTCAACCATATGTGTTGCACAATAAAATAATAAATTATTTCCATTTCAATGTCAACATTTTAATTACAATGTGTTAATCCTTTTTTAAAAAGATACCTTATCATTAATAAAAAAGATTCCGATAT
>URXR01000030.1 GCA_900551925.1 uncultured Mycoplasmatota bacterium
TAGATAAAAAGCTAGAAAATTTCGAAGATAGAGAAGCATACAAAAGAAGAATAAATGATAGTAAGATGATAACCTATATATATACCAAATATGAACATAATAAAGAATTAACTAAAGAGGATTTAAAGTTTATCTATGAAGTAGACAGAAAAATAGAAGGATTTGGATATCAAAAAGATCCAAGATTAGAGGAAATAAAACAAGGAAGAGATAAGAGAAAAGATTTAGTAGATTTATATGAATGCAAAGAAGAAGAGATAGGATTAAATTATGAGGATTTTCTAAAATCTCAAGAAAGAGGAATAAGATTAAAATATTATGAGGGCGATTTAGATTTAAGTTATTTAGAAAGTGGCGAAAATTTAGCGTTTCCAGAAAAAATTAAAGGTAATTTAAATTTAAGTAGTTTAAAAAGTGCCAAATCCATAAAATTACCAAAAGAAGTAGGAAATTTAGTTTTAAGCAGTTTAGAAAGTGCTGAAGGCTTAGAGTTGCCAGAGAAAGCAATAATTTTATATTTAAATAGTTTAAAAAGTGCGAAAGGTATAAAATTACCAGAGAAAGTAAAAGCTTTATATTTAAGTAGTTTAAAAAATGCTGAAGGCTTAGAATTGCCAAAAATAGTGGAAGGAGATTTAATTTTAGGTTTTTTAGAAAATGCCAAAGGCTTAAAATTACCAAAAGAAGTAGGAAATTTAGATTTATGCAGTTTAGAAAGTGCTGAAGGCTTAGAATTACCAAAAGAAGTAGGAAATTTAGATTTATGCAGTTTAAAAAGTGCGAAAGACTTAGAATTACCAGAAATAGTGAAAGGAAAATTATATTTAAGCAGTTTAGAAAGTACTGAAGGCTTAAAATTGTCTGATGGAATTGACATGGATAAAGTTTATTTACCATATAATATAGACAAAGAGTTATTAACTGGAAAAAATTCTAGAAAAGCAAGATAATTTAAATGTTTTTCTTTGGAACTTTTTGACAAGGAACAAAAATTTTCAAATATATATAACTAATACATCATTATGATAGAGAGTTTTAATTTTTACAAATGGGTGGTAATAATTACTAATTGAAATGTTAATTTTTTGTTATAATGATAAAAGAAAAAGGTCTCTACATTTTAGGACCTTTTTTTGATAACTCTTCAATGATTTTATATGTATCTTCAAAATCTCTTTGAGAAATTCCATACATATCGTCAGGATTAGTAATGTTGATATAACCACCTGCAGCAATTTTCATATCAGAACCCCATTGATTTAAAATGATATTATCTGTAGTTTGAACAAAAGTTTGAGTTCCTCCTTTTGGTCTACATAGGTTAGGATTTTCAGGGTCTATTTCATATTTCTTTTTAAATGTTGTGTCATCAATAATCCATTGATTAGGATGTCCATTATTATCTACAATAATGTTTCCTTGTTCATCTACTTTAGTAGCAATCCATCCAGGTTGATTTGTTTGAGGATCAATTTGTACTTGGGCATTTTTTTCTTGGATTTCATTTCCTTGAGAGTCAACACTCCAAGAAATAACAGTTTCTCCTACAGTTCCTTGTTTGGCAATAATTCTGGCAAACTTTTCTGCATTTATAGGAACCATAGTTCCACTTTCAAGACCTTGTTTTACATAACTAGTGACTTCAACTTTAGTATAATCTTCCATATCTATAACTCCTTTCATTAATTATTATAGAATATATTGAATGATTTTACAAGCTTAAAAAATTGTGATATTCAAATTTTTTATCAATTTTTTTAAAGTACATATTTAGATATTTGTATGCTTATTTTACGATAATGTCTTAAGTAATAATTTGGGAAAATGTCCCAAATAATATACAACATGCTACTTGGTTTGAGAATTGATGATAATATAAAATTTAGTTTTAAATATATTAGAAAAACTATTTTAATTTATTTTTACATTATTTAAGAAGCTTTTAATTACCGTACTTGTTTATCTTTATTCTGTACATTTAATGATTCAAATTTTACGTTATTATCTGGTCCGGTTATTCTTTCAATTTCCTTATCGAAGTGCAATTCATTATTTTCATAGAAATCTAAAGGTTCTCTTTCTTTTTCAAAAAAATCTTCATCAAATAATCCCTCCATATCAAAATATCCAAACTCTGTTTTCCATAAATATGTTTTAGCATTTTCCTTTTTCATAGCTTTTTTTAGTTCGTCAAGAATTTGCTTTGAAAAAATGGAATTAAATTCTTCTTCGCTTTTTGCTGTTTCTATAAAAATATTTAAGATTTCTTTTAATTTTTCATTACTAAAATATTGCCATTCAATATCTTTAAGATCTTTTAAGCTACGATCTTTTCTATCTTTTATTGTTGTTCTAGTGCTAACTTTATTAGTACAAAAATCTTCGATAACTTCTCCAATTAAATTAATATTTTTTGTTTCAACAAATTCTTCTACTTTGGATAATATTTTTTGTTGTTCTTGTTCAGCTATTTTTTCTCTGTTTATTAAAATTATTGGTATATCAAACTGAGAAGCGGCTTTCTTGGTTTCTTCTTCAATTTTTTCTTTAGATTCTGCAAAACTTATTAAATAACTAGGCTGTAATTTTCCGCCATTTATTAAATCAGTTCTTTCAATATCTATCTCATTATATCTTCTTGTAATATCAATTAACTGTTCTGGCGACATAAACCTTGAATTTCTATAGCTAGTAGTTACTAACTCATTGTTTTTGGATACTAAATCGTAGGGAGCCATTTTTACAATAGAAGAAGAGGAAATATTATCAAATCCCATTATAATAGCATTGTAGTGTTTTACCATAGAAAGATTTTTGTTTCCTATATATGTAGTACAAATTCGTTGATTATCCGCAAATTCGGTAGTATTCCATTGATTATAGTAATTTTCATATTTTCCATCAGCACCACCATATGCGTCTAAAACTGATACTAACATATTAAAATTATCTTGAGGTTCATAAATTTGTATAGATTTTCCATTATATTGTATATCTTCTTGTTTAGCAGATATATTTTCTTCAACTTTATATAATGATTTAATAAATTTTTGAGATATTTGTTGTTTTATTTTGTTTCTTAAGACTTCAATTTCCATTCTATTTATTGGTTTTTTGTCTAAAGAAAGATTATACCTTGTTATCATATCATCTTTATCAGATTTTAAAATTTGTTTTAAATCATTTATATAATTTTTAATATGTATGTTATCGGTATCATTAGGTAAAAAATTTAAGTATGTTTCAAGTTCCAAGACAACATGTTTAGCATCTGTTTCAAGGAAATTATAATATTTTAATAAATAAGCATCTTTTATACTTAATTTACTATCTATTTTCTTAGTAATTATATCATCGCAATATTTATTTTTTATGTCAGTATAGTTTTCAATATCAGAAGATGAATTTATTAAATCGCCTGTAATTTCTTTTTCATTGTTGGATATTATATTAAAAATATTATTTTTATCTTCTAAAGTTAATTTATCTTTGGAATTGATATATTGATTTATATGACGGAAAACATCACTTTCTATATATAAAAATTGAAAATTTTCGTTTAATATTTCATTTAAGCAATAATCAGGGTTTTCTATGTTGTTTTCTAAAAACTTGTATACTATCCCCATAACATTTAAAGCATTGTCACTCATACCCTTCATTTGTTTTTGTGTTTCAGGATATTTTAGTATTTTTTCGATTCCTTCAATTCCTCCGAAAGCTTTAAAATATTTATCTTCTATAATTTCTAAATCTGCTGTAGAAACTATATTTTCATTGTTTTTTTGCATCGCAATAAGATAAACCATTTTTTTATCTAATTTACTGATGTCTTCTCTTAGTAGTTGATAGTAAAATTTTGATAAATCATCATAATTTTTGTAATTTCTAGTTAATTGTTTTATTTTATAATGATATTTTTGGTATATACTTGTTACTTTTGAATCTATTTGAGGATTAAGTTTTAAGAGTTTTTGCCCAAATTCAGAATCACTTCTGATTAAAATAAGTAATATTGTTTCTTTAGAAAATTTATCTAATTCTATGTCATTTGTTAGTTTTTCAAAGTTGTCTAATTGCATTATTTTATTATTTATAAATAAATTATTTTTTTTATATTTACTATTCAAATAATATTTTAATCCTTCGACAATATTATCACTATCTTGAAGATTATCAATACTAGAAATTAATAATTTTTCATTTTTATATTCTTTGTTGCTATATAACCATTTAACTATTTTCACTTTTCTGTCATCTGAGAGAGTTGCGAGATATTCTGATAAAATGTTTTCAACATTGTAATTGTCTGGTTTTTTAGAATTTTCTATGTATTTTATTAAGGTATTCATATAAATATTTTCATCATTTATTCTGTTTAAAAGTAACATTTTATCGAGTGGTTCTAAAGGTCTACTTGCGGTATTGCTAAAAAATTTATTATCAAGAAGTAATTCACTTTTGATGTCATCTGAAAAATAATTAAAAATTAAGTCTTTCGATTCAGATAAATGATTAATATCTTTTGTTTCTTTACTAATTAAAAAAATCAATTTCAAAACTTCATTATCAATATTATCCTTTTCTATGTAATCTTTAATCAATGGATATATGTCAATTCTTTCAATATTATAATCATTTTTTGAAATATAATTATTAAGAAAATCTATGTTAAAAATTTTGTTTCTTAGGGCTTGTTTTCCTTCTTCACTAAATTCTTTGTAGTATTGTATTATATTATATTCATTTAATGGTATTTTATCTAAAACTTTTATTTTATTACTTTCGTTTATGAGAAAATCATATGTATCTATGTGTTCGTTATATTTTAGTATATATCTATCTATCATCTCTGATAAATCGTTTATATTTATTATTTCGTTAATCTTTTGTAAAATATTATTGTCATTTATCTTTTTCAATCTTTGATACAGTATATATGTCTCACTTTTATTTATGTCCCTAATGTGGTATGAATCAGCATAAAATGTTTCTAATTCGTTGTTTTTAATGTTATCAACCATAAATTTGCTTTTTTCTAAAAATGAATATATGCTTTCATCACTAAAATTCTCTAGCACCAAAGAAAGTTCATCGTATGAAATATTGTCCGCGAGTAGTTCAATTCTTAAATTTTCGGGAATTTTTAAAATTTCTTCAAGTGATAATTTTTTTGATTTTATATATTTATCAATCATTTTTGTTTTAAAATCTTCATCTTTTATATTTTCTAATAAGGTATATATAATATATTGGTTTTCTATCATATCATTATCAAGCATTATTTTTATCATTTCTTCTTCTATATTTTCATAATTTAAATTACCTTTATTACTGGATAAATCTTTAGCAATTTTTAAGGCCTGTCTAAATTTATATTTACTTTTTAATATTTCTAATGGATTATTCACAAACATCACACCATTCATATTTTTATCTTTCACTATAAATATAACATGTATTATATTTAAAGTAAAGTGAGGTTTTTTCTCTTTTTTCAATAAAAGAATTGTTATGTTCCTATTTTTCTTAAACAGTGCTATAATAGTTGTGGAGGTATTTTATGGATTTAGTTTATTCAGGTGATAGTTATCAAAAGCTTAAAAAATCTATTTTTTTAGCGGGGCCAACTCCTAGAGATAAGGACGTATTGTCATGGAGAGGTGAAGCTATAGAATTATTTTTAAAACATGGTTTTGATGGAACATTGGTAATACCGGAGGAAATGAATAAACCTTATTATGAAAATGAGAATAATTATGAAGAAATTAAATGGGATTTAAAAGCTTTAATGGATTCGGATGTCGTTATGATGTGGATACCTAGAAGTTCTGATATGCTTGGACTTTCTAGTAATGTGGAGTTCGGTTATTTACTTAATAAAGGAAATATGATTTATGGTAGACCTAATGAAGCTTTTAGATGTGAATTATTAGATTATTTATACAAAGAAAAACTAGGAAGAGAGTATGCTGATTCACTTGAAAAAACAGTTATGGAGACAATAAAATTTATAAATCGTAAGGAGTTGTAGTAATGAAAAAATTTGGTGACAGAAGAGATGGTAAAAGATTAAAAGATCTTAATGGTATGAATTATATTATGTACCATATTAAGAAAAAAAGAAGCGAAAGTGAAGTATATATAAATTACTCTATTGATGTAACGGAACTAGTTAAATATATAAACAAATTTGATAAAGAAAAGGAACATATTACTTATTTTCATGCTTTTAGTACTGCAGTTGCAAAGGTTTTTTATAATAGACCTTATCTTAATAGATTTATTGTTAATGGACATTTTTATGAACGAAATGAAGTATTGTTAGCTTTTGCTCAAAAAACTCAGTTTAATGATGATGCTAAAGAATTTATGCAAATTTTTAAAGTAAATAAAGATGATAATATTTTTTCAATTAGTGAAAGAATGAGTAAAAAAGTGCAAACAGTTCGAAGTAACAAAGGTAGTGGAACAGATGATTTAGTGGCTAAAATAGGAAAAATGCCAAGACCTGTAAGAGGGTTTGTAGTTAGTATTTTTAAATTTTTAGATAAACATGATTTAGTTCCTAGATCTATGACTAAGGAAATACTTTATTATAGTAGTGTCATTTTATCAAATATAGGAAGTATTGGCTGTAAAGATGCTATATATCATAATATTACTGATTTTGGAACTAATTCTGTTATTGTGACGATAGGAAAAATTTATAAAAGAGAAATTGTTAATGAAGAGGGGAAAAAAGAAATAAGAGATTTTTGTGATTTTGGTATAACTTTAGATGAAAGAATTGCTGATGGTTATTATTTTATAAAATCTGTTAAACTTATTGAAGTTATATTTAAAAATCCAAAGTTGTTGGAGGGAAGATGTGATGATAAGATTAGGGAAGAAAAATGATTATCCTTGGTTTAAATTTTATGGAGATGTTCCTAAGAGCCTAGAATATCCAGATTGTTCAATGGTTGAGATGGTTGCTAGTACTGCTATTAAATATCCTCATAATTATGCTTATCAATATTTTAATAATAAGTGTACTTATAAAGAGTTTATGGAAGAAATAGAAGCTTGTGCACGAGGGCTTAAAATTTTAGGGGTAAAGGAAGGAGATGTTGTTAGTATTTGCATGCCTAACACACCTCAGGCGATTATTATGTTTTATGCTATTAACATGGTTGGAGCTATTGCTAATATGATTCATCCTTTATCTAGTGAAAAAGAAATAGAAATGTATCTTAATAAGAGTAACTCTACAGTTATACTTACTTTAGATATGAATTATAAAAAAGTTATTAATATAATAAACAATACTAAAGTTACGAAAGTGATTATTGGATCAGCTGGTGATGATTTAAAAGGTGTTAAGAAAATTTTATATTCTATTTTTAATACAGATCTTACTAAAGCTATAAAAAGTATAGAAGCAGTATTTTTAAAAGCATTTAAAAACAGAGAAGTTTTATCGTATAAAAGAATGATTCAAAAGGGTAATAATTATTATGAAGATGTATGGTCTTGCAGTAAGGGAGATGATCCAGCAGTTATTCTTTATAGTGGAGGTACTTCTGGAGTTCCTAAGGGAATACTTCTTTCTAATCGTAATTTTAATGCTTTAGCAAAACAAGCTTATTTTATGTGTGCTCCTGTTAAAGCAGGGGATTCTATACTTTCTATAATGCCTATTTTTCATGGATTTGGGTTAGGAGTTTGTATTCATACGTGTTTTACTATTGGTGGAAAGGGTATTTTAGTACCTAAACTTGAGGTTAAAAAACTTGTAAAACTTATTAGAAAAACTCGTCCTAACTTTTTAGTTGGGGTTCCGACATTATTTGAAGCTATTACTAAAAATAAGAAGATAAAAGAAGGAGATTTTTCTTCTGTTACAACTATTGTATCTGGTGGAGATATGATGGATGAAGAAAATTTTACTAAGTATAATGAATTTTTTGCTAAGTATGGAAGTAAAGCTAAAATTAGGATAGGATATGGTCTTACTGAAGCAGTTGCTGCTACATGTGTTTGCCCCCTGGATGGACATAGACCTAATAGTATAGGAATACCTTTTCCTGATGTTGTTTATAAAATAGTAGAAATAGGAACAACTAAGGAATTAAAAGCAAATCAAGATGGAGAAATATGTATAAGTGGTCCTTCAGTTATGATAGGATATTTGAATGAGGAAGAAGAAACAAATAACACCTTGAAACGTCATAAGGATGGAAAAATATGGCTTCATACTGGAGATGTAGGTTCAATGGATGAAGATGGATATATCTATTTTAAATCTAGGATTAAAAGAATAATTATAACATCAGGTTATAATGTTTATCCATCTTATATTGAGAATATTATAAATAAACATGAGTATGTTGCTTCTTGTAGTGTAATTGGTGTTCCAGATTCTTATAGAGGTCAAAGAGTAAAAGCATATGTAGTTTTAAAGAAAGAGGTTAAAATTAGTGATGAGGTAGAAGAGGAAATAAAAGAGCATTGTAAAAAGTACATTGCTAAATATGCTATGCCTCGTGAATTTGAATTTAAAAAAGAACTTCCTAAAACTTTGGTAGGAAAGATAGCTTATACTGTGTTAGAGGAAGAAGAAAGAAGTAAAGAATAGATTAAATAATTTAGTATTACTTTTGATTTTATTTAGACTTTTTGGTATTGAAGGTGATATTATGAAAAGTAAAGATATTAATTATAAAATACAAAAAAAGTTTTTTGAAGAAGAGTATATGTTAACTAGTTATCATTATAAAAGTGATAAAGAGTTAAATATACTTACAGTGGGAGATTTGCATTATCATGAAAATGTTGATAAGCAAATATTTAAAATGTTAGTGTGTCATGTTATTGAAACAAAACCAGATTTTATTGTTATTCCTGGAGATTTAATCGAAACCAAGAAATTTTTGAATAATGCAAAAGAAAGAGAGTTTTTTGAAAGTTTAATTAAGGAAATGGGAGAGATAGCTCCGGTTATAATTATCCCAGGTAATCATGAGATTGCAAATTTTAATACTAAATTTAATAGGGATGATGAAAGTAATATTTTAAAATATATGGATAGTTTAAATAAATTTAAAAATATTTATTTTTTAAATAATGAAAAAGTTAATTTTGGTAATATAGTATTTTTTGGATTTAATCCTAGGCTAGAGTATTATTTAAAATATGGCAGTCGAAAGGGTAAAGAAATAATTAGAGATGATTATTTAAAAAGTGGTCTTAGAATGGCAGAAGCTGATTATAATATTTTACTTTCACATCTTCCTCCAGAGGATTTTATAGATTTAGATAAAACAGATTTAGTAATAGCAGGACATTGGCATGATGGGTATTTACCTAAAAAATTAGATAGATTTTTAGGTAATACTAATGCAGGATTATTTTTTACTCCACTTAGAAAACCTTTTCCTGGTATAGTTTGCCGGGGAGTTCATGATTTTGGAAGAGGTTACTTATTTATAACACAAGGATTTAGAAAGTGGACTGCAGATATTAAGCTTTTTAATGCTTTTGAAAAAATAACTGCTAATGATGTGGAAAAGTTAATAATAAAAAATCCAAAAATAAGACGTTAATAAAAATTTTTATATATTTGAAACTTTTTTGATAAAAAATGACACTATATGTGTGAGGGTGATAAAATGTTCGAACAAAAAGCCTTTAGTTTATTTGATAAAGTATATAATGATACTTATGATAATTTACTTAAATATGTGATATGTAAATGTTCTAATATTGATGATGTTAATGATATTATTCAGGATACTTATTTTGAATTTTATAATAAGCTAAATGAAAAAAAAGAAATTAAAGATTATAATAAGTACTTGATAGGAATTTGCAAAAACATTATAAGAAAACACTATAGGACAAAATATAAAAAAGATGAATTTCAAGTTTTGTTTGATGATAGTAATAATATTCAAAATATTGGGGATAATTTTAATTTAGAAGAGTCATTACTAAAAAAAGAACAATTTGATACGATATTTAAGTATTTGAAAGAAAAGAATGTTTTAGTTTTTAAAGTGTTTTATTTATTTTATCATGATGAATTAAGCATAAAAGATATAGCTAAAGAGCTTGATATATCTTTAAGTAAGACAAAAAATATTTTGTATAGAACTTTAAGTGAATTAAAAGATGTGCTTAAAAAGGAGATGATATAATGAATAAAAATAGTAATTTAAAAACTTACTTTGATAGTAAGTTTAATAAGGAGGAAAATTATAATAAGATTATGGAAAAAGTAAAAAAAGAGGAAAAGGTTCAAGAAAAAAAAGAAAAAAGATTATCTTTTAGGAGTTTTTATGTTCTAGCACCAGTTTGTTTATTTATTCTTTTATTAGCAGGAGCTTTTGGGTTTAATTTTTATAACAGTAATAAAGTTGTTAGTTATTTATCTATTGATATTAATCCTAGTGTTATGCTTGGGGTTAATAGCAAAGATACTGTTAAAGAAGTTGATAATTTAAATGATGATGCTAAAAAATTAACTGAGGATTTAGATTTAGTAGGTATGGAAGTAGATGATGCTACTAACAAGATTATAGACAAGGCTATAGAACTTGGTTATATTAATGAGGAAGATAGTGATAATACAATTTTACTTTCAACATATTGTGATAATAAGAAAGCTTCAAATAGTATAAAAAATAAAGTTAATAATAGTGTTAATAAAAATTTAAATGCAAGGGGAATAAGAGCTTTAATTGTAGATGAAGAGTTAACTGTTGAAGATGCTCAAAAAGCTAATGAATATGGAGTTAGTGAAGCTAAAATTTTATTTGTAAAAAGAGCTTTAGAAGAAAATCCTGATTTAGAGTTTGAAGATTTGATTTATTTACCTGCTAAAGAAATTGCTAAGTATATTAGTGATTATGATAGTATTACTGGTGGTAAAGGTCAAGGAAATGGAAATGGCTCTAGTCAAGGTCAAGGAAATGGAAGTGGTTCTGGTCAAGGTCAAGGAAATGGAAGTAGTTCTGGTCAAGGTCAAGGAAATGGTGATCAAATAAGAAAACAAGATGGAACAGGAGATTGTAAAGGAACAAATTGTATAAATCAAAATTAGAAAAAGATTCTTTTTCTTTTTTTGTTTGTAAAAAAATAAGAATTTTACTTGATTTTTATAGTAAGATATAGTATATTATATGTGTTCTGCATCGTGGTTAGATTTAAAAACCTCATCTATACTAGGTTGCAGTGAATTTTATAAGGAGGTAAATAATGGCATTAAGTAAAGAAAAAAAAGAAGAAATCATCAAAAGATTTGCTAAGGATGAAAAAGATACTGGTTCTGCTGAAGTTCAAATTGCAATTCTTACTGAAGAAATTCTTGTTTTAACTGAGCATTTGAAAGAACATAAACATGATTATCATTCAAGAAGAGGAATGCTTAAGAAAGTAGGACAAAGAAGAAGTTTACTTAATTACTTGAAGAAAAAAGATATTACAAGATATCGTGATGTTATTAAAAAATTAGGTTTAAGAAAATAGATAGGCGCTTATTTTTTAGTGTCTTTTTATTTAGGAATTTTATTAGAGGAAGGAAGAAATAATAGATGAAGAAAGTATTTAAATTAGATTTTAGAGGAAGAGAGTTAGTCGTAGAAATTGGAGAAATGGCTAAGCAAGCTTCTAGTTCATGTCTAGTAAGATATGGTGATACTGTAGTTTTAACAGCAGTTGTAAATAAGAAAGAACCTTCAACTGGAGATTTTTTTCCACTTATGGTTTTATATCAAGAAAAGCAGTATTCAGTTGGGAAAATTCCTGGTGGTTTCATAAAGAGAGAAGGAAGACCAACTGAAAATGCTACACTTGCGGCAAGACTTATTGATAGACCTATTAGACCACTTTTTCCAGAAGGATTTAAAAATGAAGTACAAATTGTAAATGAGGTATTATCAGTTGATACAGATAATTCACCAGAAATGGCAGCACTTTTTGGATCAAGTTTAGCACTTTCTATTAGTGATTTACCATTTATGGGACCAGTTGCTTCGATAGTAGTAGGAAGAATAAATGGAGAATTTATAATTAATCCTACACCTGAAGAACAAGAAGAAAGTGATATTTATTTAACAGTGGCAGGTACAAAAGAAGCTATTAATATGGTAGAATCAAGTGCTCAAGAGGTTTCTGAAGAAGATATGTTAGAGGCTTTAATGTTTGGTCATGACGCTATAAAAGAACTTATCGATTTTGAGGAAAAAATAGTTGAAGAAGTAGGAGTACCTAAGAAAGATTATCCAATTATAAAAGTCGATGAGGAAATAAATGGAAAAGTTAGAGATTTAATTACTGTTAGAATGGTTAATGCTATTCAAATTCCAGAAAAGTTAGAAAGACAAGAGAGAATAGACGAATTAAAAGAAGAAGTTAGAGAAACTTTTAAAGAACTTTATAAAGATTCTGCAGATATTGATAGTGTTATTAATCAAGTTAATGAAGTTTTGGAAACTATTGAGTATGAAGAAATAAGAAGACTTATAACTGATGAAAAAATAAGACCAGATGGTAGAAGAGTAAATGAAATTAGACCACTTTCTTCACAAGTTGATATTTTACCTAGAACACATGGTTCTGCTATGTTTACGAGAGGTCAAACACAAGTTCTTAGTGTTACAACTTTAGGGTCTTTAAATGAATATCAAATTTTAGATGGACTTAGCGATGAAGAAGGAAAAAGATTTATGCATCATTACAATTTTCCACAATTTAGTGTTGGAGAAACAGGTAGATATGGAGCTCCTGGAAGAAGAGAAATTGGTCATGGTGCTTTAGGAGAAAAGGCTTTACTTAGAGTAATGCCTAGTGAAGAAGAATTTCCGTATACAATTAGAGTGGTATCTGAAGTATTAGAAAGTAATGGTTCATCATCACAAGCAAGTATTTGTGCTGGATGTATGAGTTTAATGGCGGCAGGAGTACCTCTTAAAGATATGGTTGCAGGTATTGCTATGGGACTTATTACTAATGGTGATAAATATACAATTCTTACTGATATTCAAGGAGCAGAAGACCATTTTGGAGATATGGATTTCAAAGTAGCAGGAACTAAAAATGGTATTTGTGCACTTCAAATGGATATTAAGATAAAAGGAATTACAAAAGAAATTTTAGGAGAGGCTTTACAACAAGCTAAAAAGGCTAGAATGGAAATTTTAGATAATATGAAAACCGCTATTGATAAGCCAAGAGAAGAACTTTCTAAATATGCACCAAAAATTAAACAAATGAAAATTAAGGAAGAAAAAATTAAAGATGTTATTGGTAAAGGCGGAGAAGTTATTACTAAAATTATTCAAGATGCTAGTGGTGTAATAAGTGTTAATGATAAAAATGCTGTTAAAATTGATATAGAAGATGATGGTAGAGTTATTTTATATCATAGTGACTATGCTGTTATTGATAAAGCAATGGCTTTAATTGAAGACGCTGTAAGAGAGGTAGAAGAGGGAGAAATTTATACTGTTAAAGTTGTAAAAATAATTGAAGCTGGTTGTTTTGTAGAAGTATGGCCAGGATGTGAAGGTTTTGTTCATATCTCAAAACTTGCTAAAGAAAGAGTTAAGAAATGTGAAGATGTAGTAAAAGTTGGAGATGAGATAGTTGTTAAAGCTATTGGAACAGATAATAAAGGAAGACTTAACTTTTCAAGAAAGGATGCTATGTAATTGGAACATTTTAAAATAGCTAAAGGAATGAAGCTTAAACATTTTAAAGGACATGTAATTGAAATTTTAGAAATTGGTAAACATTCTGAAACTTTAGAGGACATGGTAGTTTATAAGCATCTTGGTACTAATGAAATTTGGATTAGACCTTTAAATATGTTTTATGATAAGGTAGATAAAGAAAAGTATCCTGAAGTTTTACAAGAGTATAGATTTGAAGAAGTTAGAGAGTAACTTCTTTTTTTATCTTATAGGAAAGTTCTCAAGCAACAAAGAATAAATAAAAAAAGAAT
>URXR01000031.1 GCA_900551925.1 uncultured Mycoplasmatota bacterium
CACCAGCATAGCTGGTGGTTTTAAATGCAAAACTGATGTTTTGCATAATAAAAAAAGCTTTACCAGCTTTTTAATTAATTATTTTTATATTATTATTTTCTACATCTACTGTTATATTTTGGTTTTGTTTTACTTTGTTTTCTATTATTAGTTTAGCTAGAGTAGTTTCCAATTTTCTATTTATTAATCTTTTTAATGGTCTTGCACCATAAAATTCATCATAACCGTGTTCTATGAAGTAATCTTTAGCTTTTGGAGTTAATTTTATTTTTATATTTAAATCTATTAAACGACTATCTATTTCATTAATTATTTTGTCTAGAACTTCATATAAAACATCTTTAGATAATTTTTTAAAGACTACTATTTCATCAATACGGTTGATAAACTCTGGTTTAAAGTATTTATTTAACTCTGGAATTACTTTTTCGTCATGTCCCTCCAAGATATATTCACTACCTATGTTAGAAGTCATTATAATAATAGTATTTTTAAAGTCTACTGTTCTTCCGTTAGAGTCAGTAAGTCTACCATCATCTAAGATTTGAAGAAGTAAGTTTAAAACATCAGGATGAGCTTTTTCTATTTCATCAAATAGAACTATACTATAAGGATTTCTTCTTACAGCTTCGGTTAATTGTCCTCCTTCTTCGTAACCAATATAGCCAGGAGCAGCCCCGATTAATCTAGAGACACTATATTTTTCCATATATTCAGACATGTCTATCCTGATTAAATGATGTTCATCATCAAATAGTTCAAAGGCTAAACTTTTAGCAACTTCAGTTTTACCTACTCCAGTTGGTCCTAGAAAGATGAAGGAACCAATTGGTTTATTAGGATCTTTAATACCACTTCTTGATCTAATAATAGCATCACTGATTAGATTTAGAGCTTCTTTTTGACCTTTTACTCTTTTGCCTAAATTTTGTTCTAGATTTAAGATTTTTTCTTTTTCACTACTCATTAATTTAGTGATTGGAATATTAGTCCATTTGCTTATTACATCGGCGATACTTTCACTTGTTACGACATCACTTAGAAGTTTATTTTGGCCACTTTCTACTAAAGCCTTTAGTTCTTTTTCAAGTTTAGGAATAGTTCCATGTCTTAATCTAGCTGCTGTTTCTAAATCATAATTATTTTCGGCTTGTTCTAGTTCAAATCTAGTCTTATCTAATTGTTTTTTCTTGGCTTTTATTTCTGTATTTAGATTTTTTTCTTTATTCCAATCTTCTTTTAATTCTTGCTCTTCTTGTTTTAAACTTTTTAATTCTTCTTCGATTTGATTTTTTCTTTTTTTAGATAGTTCGTCTTTTTCTTTTTTGATAGCTTCTTTTTCTATTTCTAATTTCATTATTTTTCTAGTTAATTTATCAAGATTAGTTGGAACACTGTCCATTTGAACTCTTATAGTGGCACAGGCTTCATCTACTAAGTCTATAGCTTTATCAGGTAAATATCTATCAGTTATATAACGGTTTGATAAGGTTGCTGCAGAGACTAGGGCTTTATCTTGGATTGATACTCCGTGATGGATTTCAAATCTTTCTTTTAAACCTCTTAAGATTGCTATGGTGTCTTCAACAGTGGGTTCGGATACTATTATTTTTTGAAATCTTCTTTCTAGAGCGCCATCTTTTTCAATATATTTTCGGTATTCATTTAAAGTAGTTGCTCCGATTACATGAATTTCACCACGAGCAAGCATTGGTTTTAAGATATTTCCGGTGTCCATAGCACCTTCAAGGGCTCCAGTACCTACGATAGTATGAATTTCATCTATAAACATTATGATGTTACCTTCAGATTTTTTAATTTCCTCTAGAACTTTTTTTAGTCTTTCTTCGAATTCACCACGATATTTAGCTCCAGCGATTAAAGCTGCCATATCTAATTCCCAAATAGTTTTATTTTTTAATGATTCAGGAACATCACCTTTTACTATTCTTTGGGCTAATCCTTCGACAATAGCAGTTTTACCCACTCCTGGTTCTCCTATTAAAACGGGATTGTTTTTAGTTTTTCTAGATAAAATACGGGTTATACTACGTATTTCTTCATCCCTTCCGATTACAGGATCTATTTTTCTGGCATTTATATCATTGGTGATATTACGACCATATTTTTCTAAAACATTTTCTTCTTCATTTTGATTTTGATTATACATATATAAATCACCTCATAATAATTATATTATAAAAATTAGCACTTGTCAACATAGAGTGCTAATTTTTATGGTTTAAAACAATTAACAAAAAGAAATTATTAATTATTTTAGTAATATATTAGTTATAAAACTAATTAATATTAACAATTGTGATGGTTATTCATGCAATGATTGTCATTATTATTACAAGAGAATATAAAGAAAATTATTATAACAACGATTATAATCCAAAGCCAGCTGTTGTTATTATAACAACCATACATTGGATATCCACATCCGTACATATATTTAACCCCCTTTTACTATATAATATAGAAAATTAGGAAAATTAAATATAATGGAAACCCAATTAATAAAAAAACATCACGTTATTGTGATATTTTTATAAAATATTCTATTTCATGTCTATTTTTATTTCTTCAATTATATGTCCTATATTGCCTTCGCCAGCATATTTATTCATATCAAAGAAATTGTCATCAATTGGAACCCATTCTAGTTTATTTACTTCTTCTATTAGTGTAACACTTTTATTTAATACTCCGTAATATACTTCTAATTCTTTGTTCCACTTGATATATGATAAATTCATGAAATAAATTAACTCAACATCATCTTTCTTTATATTAGTTTCTTCATAAAGTTCACGGTAAGCTTCGTTTAAGCCATCGTTTTCTTTTTCGATTTTTCCTCCGACGAAATTATACATTCCCATATAAGGAGCTTTGGTACGTTTACACATTAATGTATGAGTCATGTCTTTGTTGAAAATTACTATTACATTCATTTTTTTCATTAGTTAGTCACCTCAAAATAATTCTATCATAAATTCAAATTAAAATGTATATTAGTTATAGAAAATAAAAATTCATAATAAAAACCCTTGAAGTACAAGGGTTATTTTCATATTTGGTGGAGAATAAGGGATTCGAACCCTTGGCCTCCTGCGTGCAAGGCAGGCGCTCTAGCCAGCTGAGCTAATTCCCCAAAGATAAGCGATCCTTAAAAGGACACTTATAATTATACTTGAAATTATTTTTTTGTCAATAGCTAAATGCTATCTATATTAATTTTTACATTTTTATTATCTTTTAGATAGCTACTTGCTTGAACTATAGTTCTTATTGAATTTATTACTTTTCCATTTTTGCCAATTACTCTTGGCATATCTTGTTCTGAAATCATTACTTCTATTAATATTTCTTTATCATTATCAGCTTCAAATTCTTTGACTGCTACGATATCTTTATCTTCTACTAATGATAAAACTATTTCTTCAGTAAATTTTACTAAATCCACTATTTACTTTGTCTTTCTTCATGAAATTTTTTCATGATTCCAGCTTTACTAAATAGATCTCTAGCTGTATTAGTTAAAATTGCTCCGTTTCTTAACCATTTTAAAGCAACTTCTTCATTAATTTTTACTTCTTGAGGATCTGTTAATGGATTGTAGTGTCCAATAAGTTCAAGATATTTTCCGTCTCTTGGAGATCTAGAATCTGTTGCTACAATACGATAACTTGGTCTTTTCTTTGATCCCATTCTTGTTAATCTGATTTTTACTGCCATTTTTTCTCTCCTTTCAATATGCCTATATTATATAGTATAAATTTATGCTTGTCAACCATTAAAGTTGACATTAATTAGATAATTTACTATCTCCTGTTTTATAATCGATAGTTATTCCATCTTGAACGTTATATACATAGACATTGAAACTTATACCTTTACCATTATCTTCTACAGAGTAAGCTTCCATTTGAACTCCGCTTGCTAAAAGATTATCACCTTTAAATATTGGAGTCACTCTATAAAGAACATGATTATTGGTTTCTTTTACATAGTCTGCTACTTTATTTTCAAATTCTAACATAGTTTCGGCATTCATTTGTCTAGTACAAGTTATTAAATTTTTTTCATTGGCATTTTCTCCAGTTAATTGATATCCTATTAAATGACATCTGTTATATAAGTATTTTCCATCAACAATATCATATTTTACAGTATGCCAGCCAGATGGCTTTATCATACCTATTTGACCACGTTCCTCAGTTGGCATAGTTTCTCTACTTACATTGGCATAAGCCGGTCCACATCTATCTAAATAATCTAAATCACTATAAGTTTCAAATGAATCAGTTGTATAATCTTCTTCTGTGAAGCTTGGAACATTGTTATCTATTATGACATAATCTTCACCAGTATATTCAGGGACTTCCTCTAAACTATAAGATATTTGATTTATATCTTGAAGAGAATTTTTAATATCATTTATAAAATCTAAATCAGCGGGGTTTAGATAACTTACTGTTAGCACTATTAAACTTATTATGGTAGCAAGTCCAGCTTTTTTTAGAGTTTTCTTTTTCATACTATCATACTTCCTTTATTTTTATTTCAATTTAATTATACCATATTACAATTAAAAAAAGTCTATAAATAGATGGTTATTTACAGACTTATTTTTTTTCGTTTATAAAATCTTCTTTTACAGTTTGGTCTATTTCATCCATGACGTTATTTTCTTCAGTTTCGTCTAAAATTTCATCCCAATCATCTTCGGTTTCATCTACTGCTATTTTAACTTTAGCATCTCCGACTATTTCGATACCTAATTCTTTTTCAATATCATATTCGATGATACCATTTTGTATTTCTACTTTAGTACAAGTTGGTCCACTTAAACTTCTAACTATGATTTCAGTTGCATTTGAGATGTCGCTTTCTCTTTTTTTAGCAACGTTTAGTACTTCATCATAGGCAATCGTTTGTTTAGAAACTAAAGTTTTTGTATCGTTGTCATAAGAATACCAAATGTTTACATCACTTGTACCTTTTACTCTTATTTTATCATTTTCTTTGAAACCTTCAAATTTATGATTTATTACCCAACAACCTAAAATAGTAGTTGGAGCTTCTTCTGGTGTTAAAGAATAATGGTTAGTAAATAGTTTTTTACCTTTTCCAAGCACTGTTTTTGTAACGATTTCTCTATAATTTGCCACTACATCACCCCTCAGTTTAATTTATGCTTTTATACCTAATTTGTTGACTTTTTTAAGTAATTAAAAAGAATATATTTTAAGCAATATATTCTCCATCTAAACTCCAAGTTTTAGCATTTGTTATTTTAGCTTTTACTATTTTACCTAATAGATTGGTAGGAGCTTTAATATTTACAAGTTTATTAGTATCAGTGTACCCCATTAAGAAACCTTTTTTGGTACTTTCTTTTTCTAGTAGGACTTCTACAATTTTATTTTCTAGTTTTTTATTGTTTTCTAAAGCATATTTATTGACTAGTTCGTTTAGTTTATATAGTCTTTGTTCTTTTTCTTCTAATGTTATATCATCTTTCATGTTATAAGCTGGGGTGCCTACTCTTTTAGAAAAGATAAAGGTATAGGCTAAATCAAATTTACATTTATTTACTAGGTCTAAAGTATCATTAAATTCTTCATTCGTTTCGCCAGGAAACCCTACGATAATATCTGTTGAAATGGAAACATTTGGTATTTTTTCTTTTATTTTATAAAATAGAGTTAGATAATCCTCTTTTGTGTATCTTCGCCCCATTAATTTTAAGATATTTGTGTTTCCTGATTGCACTGGAAGATGAATACTTGGCATGATATTAGGATATTTAGCGATTATATCGATCATTTCTTCAGTAAAATCCCAAGGATGGGAAGTCATAAATCTTACTCTAGGAATATTAGTTTTGGCTACATCTTCAAGTAAATTTGCCATAGTATAGTTCTCATCTTTATCTTTACCATAAGCATTGACATTTTGTCCTAGAAGAGTTACTTCTTGATAGCCTTCATTTATTAAGTCAGTTACTTCTTTTAAGATATCATTTTTACTTCTACTTCTTTGTTTCCCTCTGGTATAGGGCACTATACAATAGGTGCAGAACTTATCGCAACCATACATGATATTAACATAGGCTTTATATTTACTTTGTCTTTCAACAGGAATATTTTCGATTATATCTCCTTCAATACTAGGAGCTTCTATTTTTAAGTTCTTTTCTTTAAAGGATTCATAGACTATTTGACTTAAATTGTGAATATTATGAGTTCCTAAGACAAAGTCCATCCATTTATATTTATTCAATATTTCTTCTGCTACTACTTCTTCTTGAGCCATACATCCTGTTATTCCTACGACTATATCCTTTTTAGTTTGTTTTAGATGTTTAATTCTTCCTAACATACCAAATACTTTATTATGAGCATTTTCTCGTATAGAACAAGTATTAAGCATTATTAAGTCAGCATCTTCAAAATTTTCTACTTGTTTCATTCCGATGCTTTTTAGGATTGCTATCATATTTTCACTGTCGTGTTCATTCATTTGGCAGCCATAAGTTTTTAGATAAAATGCTTTATCTTTTAATAATTCTTGGTAGGCAAGATTAGATTCATAATTTTTAGTGATTACTTCTTGATTAGTTCTTTTTCTGGCTTCTTTTAAATTAGGCATGTGCATAGTATCAACTCCTTTTGCAATTATAAAATAAAAAGGTAAATTATGCAATAATCTACCTATATATTTTCTTTTAATACTCCATAAATCATATTATCTAGAGTTTTAATATCATTATTTTTAATTAATTTTTTTATTTCTTCTAAATTTTTAATAATTGTATTAACAATATTAGTTAATTTTGGTAATAACTCTTTTTCTTTTAAATTATCAACAATTACTTCAAGATTAGTCATTTTAGAGTATACTCCATATTCATCACTTTGAATGTATTTTTCATATAAGTTTTTAAATGATATTAAATCAATGTTGTTAAACCTTGAATCTTCTAGTATTTTCATAGTAGTGTAAATATAATCATTATCCATGGCTATGTCTAAAATAGTTTTGCCATTTTTATTTCTGATATTAGGAATTAAACTTTTGTTTTTTAACATAGCTTTTATTATATCGATTACATCTAAATATTTTTTAGTTACTACTATATGAGCAAAAGTATTACCATCACTATCTTGATGATTGATGTTCCAATCTTTTTTCTTCATTAATTTTAGAACTAAATCAAAATGGTTTTTTTTAAGTAAATAATTTATAATATTATCTCCATTTTCATTAGTTATATTAACGCTTGCCCATCTTTTTCTCAAGATTTTTTCTACTAATTCTAGATGTCCTTCATCGATTAGATTAAAAATCTGGAGCGGTTCTTCTTCACATTTTTCTATTGCTTGTATTTCATCATAAAACATTTTTCTACACCTCTTTTTTTATGTGACAATTAGATATTTTAGCAAAAAGATAGTTTTTTGTCAAATTTTGAAGATTGAGAATAGTGAAATTTTGGTTTTAGATATATAAAAAGAAAGCTTTTTTAATGTAGCTTTCTATAATTTTAAAAATATATTATATAGTTCTTGGCATTTTTCTTTATCCATTTCTTTAGTATTTTCTAAAGGATTAGGAATGTTTAATTTTTGATATTTGGAAAAACCTAAATGATGAAAGGGTAAAAACTCTATCTTTTCTATATTATTTATTTTATTTAGATAAGTTTTTAATTTTTTTAAGTACTCTATATTATCATTTATATTTGGAATTATTACTTGTCTTATCCAAACGGGTTTATTACTTTTATTTAAAGCTTTTATAAATTTTTCTGATTCTTCTATAGAGTGATTTGTTAAATCTTCATAACCTTCTTTGCCAGCATATTTAACATCAAAAATTACTAGATCTATTAAATTCAATATTTCATCATATTTACCTATTCCACATCCTGAGGTATCTAAAGCAACGTGGATATTTTCTTTTTTTAGTTTTGTTACTGTTTCTATTAGAAAATCTATTTGAAGAAGAGGTTCTCCTCCAGAAAAAGTTACTCCACCATTATTTCTTTTAAAATAAGGTTTGTTTCTAATTATTTTTTTTACTAATTCATCACTGGTGTAATTTGGTTTTTTTAAAGTCCATGTTTCAGGATTATGACAATATTTACATCTTAGCTTACATCCGTTTAAGAAAACTACTGTTCTTATACCTGGGCCATCTACAAGACCTAGGGTTTCTATTGAATCAATACTTCCTTTCATATTTTTTCATGGAAAGTTCTAGATATTACTTCTTCTTGTTGTTTTCTAGTTAATCTATTAAAACGAACAGCATATCCTGATACTCTTATGGTTAAAAGTGGATATTTTTCTGGGTTATTCATGGCATCTATTAGAGTTTCTCTAGTTAGAACGTTGACATTTAAATGATGAGCATTTTGAATAAAGTAACCATCAAGAATTCCTACTAAATTGTCTATTTGTTCTTCTTTAGTTTTTCCTAAAGCAGATGGAACGATTGAGAAGGTATTAGATATTCCATCACGACAACAATTTTGATAGTCTAATTTAGCTACAGAGTTAAGGGATGCTAGAGCGCCATTTACATCTCTTCCATGCATTGGATTAGCTCCGGCAGCGAATGGTACACCTGCTTTTCTACCGTCTGGAGTTGATCCAGTTTTATTACCATAAACAACGTTAGAAGTTATAGTAAGTACTGATAAGGTAGGATGTGCATTTCTATAACACTTGTGTTTTGATAATTCTTGATAAAACTTTTCTAAGACTTCTTTAGCTATATTATCAACGCGATCATCATCATTTCCATATTTTGGAAAATCTCCTTCTATTTCAAAGTCTATAGCAATTCCATCTTCATCTCTAATTGGTTTTACTTTAGCATATTTTATAGCTGATAGGCTATCTGTTACAACAGAAAGTCCTGCTACTCCATAGGCCATTAGTCTATTTACTTTAGTGTCATGAAGGGCCATTTGACCTTTTTCATAAGCATATTTATCGTGCATGTAATGAATAATGTTCATAGCATCAGAATAAACTTTCGCGATTTTTTCTAGTATTTTGAAGTAAGTTTCTTTTACTTTATCATAGTCTAATATTTCATCCGTATTTTTTTCAAATCCTTCGATAACTAAATCTTTTTTAACTTCATCTACACCACCATTTATAGAATATAGAAGGGCTTTAGCTAAATTACAACGAGCTCCGAAAAATTGCATATCTTTTCCTTCTCTCATTGCTGATACACAACATGCTATAGCATAATCATCTCCATAAATAGGTCTCATAACATCATCGTTTTCATATTGAATAGCATCTGTTTCGATACTCATTTTAGCACAGTATTTTTTAAAGTTTTCAGGAAGTTTTTCACTCCATAAAACTGTCATATTTGGTTCTGGTGCTGGGTCTAGATTAGTTAAGGTATGAAGAATTCTATAACTAGTTTTAGTGACCATACTTTTCTCTTCAGTTGTAATTCCACCGATTGAGCAAGTAACCCAAGTTGGATCTCCAGAGAATAATTCATCATAATCAGGAGTTCTTAAGTGTCTTACTAGTCTTAGTTTGATAATAAAATTGTCAATTATTTCTTGGATTTCTTTTTCAGTTATTTTGTTTTCTTTTAAATCACGTTCAAAATAGATATCTAGGAAAGCATCTACTCGTCCTAGGCTCATGGCGGCACCATTATTTTCTTTAACTGATGCTAGATAACCTAGATAAGTCCATTGCACAGCTTCTTTACTGTTTTCAGCAGGTTTTGATATATCAAAGCCATAGCTTTTAGCCATTTCAGTTATTTCCTCTAAGGCATTTATTTGCATAGTTACTTCTTCACGTAATCTGATTAAGTCATCAGTCATATCGCCAGTTAAATTTTTAAGATCTTGCTTTTTTTCTTCTTTTAAAAATTCTGTTCCGTATAAAGCAATACGACGATAATCTCCAATTATTCTTCCTCTTCCATAAGCATCTGGTAGTCCTGTTAATAGTCCAACGTGTCTAGCTTTTTTTATGTCATCAGTATAAGCATCAAAGACTCCTTGATTATGAGTTTTTCTAAATTCATTAAAGTATTTATCAACATCTTTGTTTAATTCATACCCATAGGCTTTTAATTCTTGATAGACCATTCTAATTCCACCATAAGGGTTGACTATTCTTTTTAATGGTTTATCAGTTTGAAGTCCTACAATAACATCATCTTCTTCACAAATATAACCTGCTTTAAAGGCATTTATTCCTGACATATGATCAGTATCAATATCTAGAACATGTTTTTTTAACTCTTCTTTTAATAGTTCAGTACACTTATTCCAGATTTTAGTAGTTTTTTCAGTTTTTCCTTCTAAAAACTTATCATCACCTTGATAAGGCGTGTAATTTTCTTTAATAAAATTTTCAACATTTATTTCTTTTTGCCATACTCCTGGCTTAAAATTTTTCCACTTTGTTTGCATATTTCTCTCCTCCGTGTATATTTTAACATTATATCTATTTTTTTAATAGTTGCATATGCAACATTTGACACCTTTTTAACAAAAAAAATAAAATGTTTTTTTGAGACATTTTATTTTTAATTTTTTTCTCTTATTATATTGTTGCCAGTCATGTTTTTTGGTACTTCTAAATTTAAAAGATTTAGAATTGAAGGAGCGATATCACTTAGTTCTCCATCGTAAACTTTATATTTTTTATCGCAAACAATAAATGGTACTTTATTGGTAGTATGATAAGTATGAGGAATGTTGTTAGGTCCCACCATTTCTTCACAATTGCCATGATCAGCAGTTATTATTAAAAGGATATCTTTTTGAAAGCATAACTCATATAAGTCTTGGACACATTTATCAACTGCTTCGATTGCTTTTATAGCAGCTTTATAGTTTCCGGTATGTCCGACCATATCCCCATTAGCGTAATTTACAATGACAAAATCATAGTCATCTATTAAGTATTTTATTTTATCAGTTACTTCAAATGCACTCATTTCTGGTGCTAAGTCATAGGTTGCTACTTCTTTTCTGGGAACTCTAATTTTAGTAGTATATTTTAAGTCTATATCACGATCACCATCTATAAAATGAGTAACATGAGGAAATTTAGAGGTTTCTGCTATTCGTAAGGTCCTATAACCATTATTTTCTAGAACTTCACCAAGGGTATTAGTTACTTCTTGATGATGGAAAGCTGAAGTTCCTTTTAGTTCTTCATTTATAGGCATCATTGTTAGGATTTTAAGTTTAGGCATTTTTTTAATAGGAAAATGAGTGAACTTATTACCTACTAAAGCTTCAAATAATTGAGGAATTCTATCTGGTCTAAAGTTAGCGACAATTATACTATCTTTATCTTCGATTAAACCGTCTTCATTAATAATTGCCGGAGGAATAAATTCGTCGTAAATACCTTGGCGATAACAATCATTTAAAAGGGTTTCATAATTCGTTATTTTTATTCCTTCGCCATTTACAATGGCATCGTAACATTTCTTAGTTCTATCCCAAGCTTTTTCTCTATCCATAGCATAGTATCTTCCAGAAATAGTTGCTAACTTTCCAATATTCATTTTATTTAAATAATCTTTTAATTTATTTAGATAAGTAGCTCCGGTGTTATAAGGAACATCTCTTCCATCTAAAAAGGCATGAATATATAGTTTTTTGATATTATAATTTTTAGCCATTTTGATAAGGGCAAAAATATGATTTATGTGGGAATGAACTCCTCCATCGGATAATAATCCTAAAATATGAAGTTTAGAATCATTATTTTTGGCATATTCCATAGATTTTATTATTTCTTCATTACAGCAAAAACTACCGTCTTCTAAGGATTTATTGATTACTTGAAGAGGTTGATTTACTATTTGTCCTGCTCCTATGGTGATATGACCTACTTCACTATTACCCATTTGGCCTTTGGGAAGTCCTACTGCTTCTCCACTAGCTGAAAGTTTAGAATTAGGAAATTCTTTAATCAATTTATCTAAAGCTTTAGTTTCAGCATTTTTAACAGCATTTCCAACACTTTCTTCTCTTATTCCTACTCCATCAAGAATAGCTAAAATTACTTTTTTCATAAGTCCTCCTTATTATAAATCTTCAGTTATACAAAAAGCTGCATAGTAAGGAATATATTTTACATTATTCTTTACTTTGAAGTCTTCTCCTCCGAATCTGATTCCTAAGTTTAAATTATATTTTTTCATTGATAAAGCTAAACTCTTAGACTTAGTATTAGTCTCTTGGTTCATAATTTCGATTGGTAATATTTTTCCAGTTCTAGTTTTAATTACAATATCTATATAAGCTTTACCTCCAGAGTGATAATGATAGATATTAAAACCATTATTAGAAAGAGTTGTGACAATATTATTTTCATATAAAATTTCTAATAGTTTATCATTAGTTATCAGTCTATTACCACTTACATTCATTTTTTTAAATAATATTCCGGAATCATTATAGTATAATTTGAAACTTTCTTCATCTTTTACTTTACTAAATGGTGAGGTTAATTCTGTAAGACGAGTGCTTTTGATAAGCATGCCATTTTCAGTCATGAAATTAATAGATTTTTCATATTCTTTACTTCTGGCTCCAGTTTTAATATGACCATATTGAAATTTTTTATTATCTTTTAGAAGCTGGAATGATATATTATTATAAACTTCTTGACTTCTTTTAATATCTATTAGATTGTTTAGGGCTAATAGTTTATATTTTAACAATTTAATATTTTTATCATGAACATCATTTAAAAGACTGTAATTATTATTTTCTTTATAATTTATTATAGCATTAGGATAGCCTCCAGTTAGGACAAAATCATTGTAAAGTTCTAAAGCTAAACTATGGAAAGGCATAGATTTATTGTTTTTAAAGGAATCTTGAATAAAATCAATTAGTTGTTCTTTTCCCATATATTTTAAATATTCAGTAAAGGTTACTAAATCCATTTTTTTATAATTAACTAGTTCATTTTTATGTTTTTTTATAAAAGAATTATTATTAGTTAGCATAATTATATGATATTCTAAGGAATTAGTAAATAAAGTTTTTATTGCTGTTATAACTTGGTCTGTGACATTATCAAAAATAATTAAAGTTTCTTCTTTGAATATAGTTTCTAAAGAAATGGCAGATAAAGCTCTTATTAGTTTTTCGATAGTTTGATTTTTTTCAATTACATAGGATAATTCCAAGTTATTATAACAATCAAAATAGACAACATTTTTGTATTCATTTTTAGCAAACTCTAAACAGGTATAAGTTTTTCCTGAACCACTTACGCCATATAAAAGAAGTGGTTTTTTATAGGTATCTATTTTCCACTTTTTTAAATCATTCATAATTTTTCGTTCCATAAAATGATGCCTCCTTACTATTTTTATGATTTAAGTATAATATATTTGGTAAAAATAGTCAATAGAGCGGAAACGAAATGTTAATCCTTTTTTAAAAAGATACCTTATCATTAATAAAAAAGATTCCGATATA
>URXR01000032.1 GCA_900551925.1 uncultured Mycoplasmatota bacterium
TTTTGTAGTTTGTTCCTTGTTTTTTATCATATTTCTCACTACTTTCTTTTAGTTTACTTATGTTCTAATTATATAATTTATTGAATAAAAAAACAAGTCTTTACTTGCTTATTTATTATTACCTAAATTATAAAGCTTTTTTACTTCTTTAGGAGTTAATACTCTATATTCTTTAGAAGATAATCCTTCTAAGGTTAGAAAAGCTATTTTTTCTCTTTTTAGTTTTAGAACTTCATGCCCTACTTTCTCGAACATTTTTTTGACTTGATGGTTTCTACCTTCAGTTATAGTTAGTTCAACTATACTAGTATTTTTCTTTTTGTCATAGTGCTTTACTTTTACTTTAGCCTTTTTAGTTTTTATTCCATCAATTATTATTCCTTTTTTTAATTCATTTATTTTATTTGGAGTAAGAAATCCTTTTATTTTGGCAACATATACTTTTTCAATGCTGTTATGAGGATGAGTTAGAAGATTAGCTAAAGTACCATCATTGGTTAAAATAATTAATCCTGTTGTATCATAATCTAATCTTCCAACAGGGAAAATTCTTTTATCTGTATCTATTAAAGAGGTAATAATTTTTCTATTTTTATCATCCTTAGTTGTACATACTACTTCACGAGGTTTATTTAATAAATAATAGACTTTAGTTTCTTTTTCTAGTAATACTTCATCAATATAGATTTTATCTTTATCTGATACTTTTTCTCCTAAAGTTGTTACTATTTTATCATTTACTTTTACTCTTCCTTCTTTAATAAGTTCTTCAGCTTTACGTCTTGAGGTATAGCCACTGCTCGCAATTATTTTTTGTAATCGTTCCATAAACTTCACCAGGTAAATTATAAAATATTTTGTTTCTTTTATCAAGTTAAATTTTTGAAAAAGGATATTATTTTATTCCACCAAGAATTATTTGAGGATTTTAAATAAATATTTTCTTTATGAATAAGTTCATCTTCTAAGTAAACATTGACTTCTCCGACAATACCTTCTTTTTTATTATTAAAAATCATTTTTTTACTTATTTTTTCTACTTCATTTTCCGCTAGTGGATAGGAAAAGGAATTTTTTATATAAAGTTTTCCTTCTAAAGTAGAATCAACATGAAAATTATCTTTATCTAAGATTTCATAATTTTTGTATTTCGAAAATATTTCTTCATATTTTTGTTTATGATAAGGATAACCATAGGTATTACCATGAGTTACTATAACAATATCTAAATCTTTATTACTAGCACTTGTGATTAAAAGTCTTCCAGCATCCGGAGTATAACCAGTTTTACCTCCGGTTGCTTTATCATATAGCTTTAAAAAATCCATTCTATTATTAAAATAATAACTTTTTTTATCGCTTTTGGTTTCATAGTTTTGCGAACTTACTATTTTTCTAAAAGTTTCGTTTTGATAAGCATAACTATAAACTTTGCTTAAATCTGTCATAGTTGTATAATTTTTTTCAAAATCATCAAGTCCAGTGGGATTATTAAAAATAGTGTTAGTCATTTTTAAACTTCTAGCTTTTTCGTTCATAAGTCTTACAAAATTTCGGACACTTCCAGAAACATTTTGAGCTATAGTCATGGCCGCATCATTACCACTTCTTAAAATCATTCCATATAGTAAATCTTGAAAGAGAATATGTTCTCCCATTTCTAAATAGATATTAGCACCATCCATAGTTAGAATTTCTTCTCCTACTTTAAATACATCAGAAAGATCGGAATTTTCAATTGCTACAATAGCGGTCATAACTTTAGTAGTAGAGGCTGGTAATACTTTTATATTAGAAGCTTTTTCTTCAAAGATACGACCACTAGAGATATCTCTTACTATATAATTAGAAAATGGCATGTTTTCGGCATAAATATTATTGATTAGAAATAAAGATATTATTATTGCTAGTAAATAGATAAATTTTTTCATTTTATCACCTAACAAATAATATGAAAAAAAGGAAATTTTTATTTCCTTTAAATATATTTACTAATTACTTTTTGTAAATCGTTATCAATGTTTTCTCTTGTAATTACATCGCTAAATCCATCTTTGATAAAATGATCTTTAATGAATTCTTGGCTCTTATCTATAGTTAATATAACTGGAGTTTTAAATTTTTTATTTTCTTGTAATTTCTTTAAAATACTATAAGCAGTATCTGGTTTTAAATTATCTTTTAAAATAATTAAATCGTATTTATCTCCATTTTCAATTTTATCTATAACATCTTTACCTATTAAAGTAGTTATGACATCAAGATTGTTTTTAGATAGCATTCTTTCTAGTTTATCTAAATCCGGACCATCATCTGCGACTAAAACTCTAAACTTTTTTTCAGTATTATGACTATATTTTTTTACACTTTCTAAAGTTTCTTTCGTTTCATCAAAGTCAATTAACTGATCTATTACTACTACAACAGTGGTTCCTTTTCCTTCTTCACTTTTTATATTTATAGAGCCTCCGAGTATCTTTAATATTTTAATAACGACAGGAATTTTTAAATCTAAACTATCTATTTTATTGAATTCTTCTTTGGTTAGTTCTTCATTGATAGATAATAACTCATTAATTTTATAAATAGGCATGCCGCAGCCAGAATCTTTAATATTGAAAATCATTCTGCAAGCATCATATCTAGTAATAATATCAATATCAATATCGATAAACCCTTCTTTAGTATACTTAATTGAATTATTTACAATTGATAAAATTACTTGTTTTAATTTTATATAATCTCCATATAAATATTCGGGATAATTATTATTAACATTCAAATTAAATTTTATTTTATTAGTCTTTTTACTAATTGATATTTGATTAGTTATATTACTCTTTATATCCAAAAATAGTTTTTCAGTTCTATATTTATTATCACTAACTTTAAATTTTTTTACATCCATTGAAGAAATATTAATTATGTCATTAATAAGGAAGATAGCACTATTAGCTTCACTTTCTATTTTGCTTAACAAATATTTGGTTTCTTCTTTTGTAAAATTATCGTTATATTGTTTTAAATTTTTGGCTATGTTTTGAACTGGTCTTTTCATTTCTTGAGATATTTTAAATAAGAAGTTTGATTTATCATTAACTGTTTGTTCTGTTAGTTCTTTATTTCTTACTAAGAGATTAATCATTTGCATATCAGGATTTTCTAGAGTAAAGTACATTATATAACATAGTAGTGCTAGTATTAAATCATAAATTATAAGTCCTCTAAATAAGACAGATAACATATAGAGAACAACCATCATAGTCGCAATTAAAAATATTGTATAATATCTTTTGTCGTTTTTCTTAAAATTTTTAATACTTAGTATCAAAGCTAATAATAAATCTATGGCAACGATAGCATAAGCAAAAATGATTGGGAATCCGGTGGTATTTCTAGAAAAGTCAGCTTCGGTTACTGTTACATGGAAAAAATTAATGATTATAAAAAATATTACAGAAACCACTGTTATTAAAATCCATAATGGCTTTGGTTTGTCACGTAGTTTTCGATAAGATATTAATAGAACATAGCAAAGCAGACTTGTAAATATCAAAACAAAAGCTGTTGCAACTATTTTGTTAATTATATCGACAAGAAAATAGTGGTCAGTAATTAATACTTCATAACTATATAAAGCACTTATAACATGCACAATAGTATCAAAAACAGCTGATATAAAAGATGTTATTAAGATTATTTCGAAGACTTTGTTTTCTACTAAATCTACTCGCTTTTTAGAGTAGAAAATTATCATGAGAAATAAAATAAAAATTAATGATACTAAAGGAATTTCAAATTCCATTGATAAAAATTTCATATAATCACCTTCTATTCTTTTTTATTGTATCATTAGTTATTAAAAAAAACAAATAAAATCATTTTATTTGTTCCAGTTTTTATGCATATATTCTTTAAAATCATATTTTTTATCTATTCGTCTTCTGACTAAGACTGGGGCCATAATTTTAGCGTTTTTTTCTGTTATTTCTATATTATCCATACTTTCTAAAACGCTTTGCATTTCTTTATCTTCTTTATCGAAATATCTAGTTAATTCTTCATCCCATACATCTTTAGTCCAAGCTGTTTTTAAATATTCTGCTTTTCTTTGCTTCATAAAATCTAAGCGAGGATCTTTACCTAATTTTTTTCTTTCTAATATTTCTGAGTTTTCTAAAAGGTTATCATATAACAAAGTAGATAAAACATCTCTTAAATAAAGATTAGCTTCTTGTTTATCATCAAATACGGATAAATCAATAGGATCTCCAACATTCATATAAATTTTATTACTACCATATTCATATAATGGGGCGATTGGAACTACTTTAGCATTTGTTAATTTAGATAAGTAATAAGGACTAGAAAATAATTTTTGGCAAAATAGGTTTTCAGTATTATTTAATCCTCCTTCTGGAAAGATTAAAACACTATTACCATGTTCCAATAATCTTTGCATTTTTAAAATAGCTTCTTTACGGTTTTGATCATCTTTACGATCAACATATATAAATCCATTAGCCCAAGCAGCATACATATCTTTATTAACTTCTAATTGATCTGATGTGCCAAATAGTAAATAAGCATTATGATCTATAACCGCTAAATTAGCCATACTGTCATCTACAAAATTATGTAGTGAAGCAAAAATATAAGGTTCATCTTTATTTAAATTAGGATAATTCATAACTTTTATTCCTGCTTCATTTATAAGCTTTAAAATATCTTGAACTTTTAACTCATAGTTTTGGTTTTTTTGATATTCAAGACTATATTTTATTAGTTTTAACTTAGTTATTTTTTTTAAAGTTTTGCTAAGGGGTTTGTTAATTTTTTGTCTAATATCCATTCCAATATCTGATGTAAAATTATCGACATTAGCATCTTTAAATTGAGTAATTCCGTAGTTTTTCATTTTCTTTCGCCTCCAAATGTATATTATTATATCATTATATTGGTTTTTTTCAAGTTTTAATTATATGATAGAAGATAATAACTTTTCTGCAACTTTAAAAAAGGAAATTTTCATTTCCTTTAAATATATTTATTAATTACTTTTGGTAAATCGTTATCGATATTTTCTCTTATAATTACATCGCTGAATCCATCTTTAATGAAATGATCTTTAATAAATTCTTGATTTTTTTCTATAATTATAACTACAGGGGTTTTAAATTTTTTATTTTCTTGTAATTTCTTTAAAATACTATAAGCAGTATCTGGTTTTAAATTATCTTTTAAAATAATTAAATCGTATTTATTACCGTTTTTTATTTTATCTATAACATCTTTACCAATTAAAGTAGTTATAACATCTAGATTATTTTTAGATAATATTCTTTCTATTTTATCTAAATCCGGACTATCATCTGCTAGTAAAACTTTAAAACTTTTCTTAGAACCAGAATTATATTTTTTAATATTTTCAAAAGCTTCAGTAGTTGTATCAAAATCTATTAATTGATCAATTACTATAGCAACTGTTGTTCCTTTTCCTTCTTCACTTTTTATACTGATTGAACCTCCAAGCAATTTTAAAATTTTAATTATTACAGGAATTTTCAAATCAAGGCTGTCTATTTTATTAAATTCTTCTACAGATAATTCCTCATTAGAAGATAATAACTGATTTATAGTATATAAATCCATTCCACATCCAGAATCTTTTATAGTAAAAATCATACGGCAAGCATCATATCTAGTTACAATATCTAAATCTATATCAATAAAACCTTCTTTAGTATATTTTATTGAATTATTTACAAGTGATAGTATTATTTGCTTTAACTTAATATTATCACCATATAAATAATCCGGATATTTATTATTTATATTCATTTTAAATTTAATTTTTTCACTTTTTTTAGCTATAGATAACTGATTAGTAATATTACTTTTTATATCTAATAATAATTTTTCAGTTTTATATTTATTATCACTCATCTTAAATTTTTTAACATCCATTGAAGTAACATCGGTAATATCATTAATTATAAAATATGCACTATTAGCTTCGTTTTCTATTTTACTTAATAAATATTTGGTTTCTTCTTTAGAAAATTTATCATTGTATTGTTTAGAGCTTTTTACAATATTTTTAATAGGTTTTTTCATTTCTTGAGATATTTTAAATAAGAAATTTGATTTATCATTAACGGTTTGTTCTACTAATTCTTTATTTCTAAGTAAGGTATTAATTATTTGAACATCAGGATTTTCAATTGTAAAATACATTAGGAAAGTAATTAATACATCAGCAGCAGTCATAAGTAAATAACCTGTTAAATTTTGAATTAAAAGAACTATCATCCCTAAACCTAAATAAACAAAAAGAGGCAAATATTTTTTATTTTTTAAATTCTTATAATTTTTAATCATTTTATATATGATAATAATTAAAAAAACAAATGTTACTAAATAAACTAAATTTACACATGCTCCAGTTGGAGATGCCAAATTATCATTTACTGTTATTTTTACTGGTAGTAATAAAGTCAATAATACCAAGCCTAAATATATTATTTTAAATATTTTTAAATATTTTTTAACATTTTTATTTTTATTAGAATCGGCAATTAAAATTACATATAACATCATTAAAGTATCCCAAGTTATATAAAATAAAATTATGAGTTTAGTTAGCAGTAGATAAAAAAATGAGTTTATATCTACACCATAGATCCACAATAATCCAGATAATGGATCTAGAGTTACTCCAATTAATGAAACTATTAATAACCAAGCAAAAATTTTATTTTCTATATAATTTATTCTCTTTTTTGAAAAATAAATTATTGTTAACATAATTGTATATACTAAACAAATTATAGAAATAGATATCGAAATCATGCTATAGCCTCCTATCTAATAAAATTATAAAATTTTATTTAAAAAAAATCAATAAATATATTGATTTTTAAAGTTTTTAATTTTGTTATAATTTATTATTTTAAAACTCTGGTTTTTACATCTTTATTATTATCTAAAATTCCTTGTTCCTCTAATTTTTTAAAATCTAATTTACCATACATTGTTAGTGGCAATTTATCTAAAAAGTTGTAACCTACAGGAATAGCATAATCTCCTACTTCTTTTTTTATTTCTTCTTCACAGAAGTTTATAATATCTTGTTTGTCTAAATCACAGTTTTCATCTAAAACTATATTAGCAACTGGAACAGATCTTTCTATTTCGTCATCTACTCCAACAACAGCACATTCTTTGATAAATGGATGTTTAGATATTATTTTTTCAACATAAGATGGATATATTTTGTTTTCTCTTCTAGTAATTATTCTTTTTATTCTACCAGTTATATAATCCAAACCATCATTATCAATATAGCCTAAATCTCCAGTATGATACCATCTGGTACCATCATGAGTTTTTATAACTTCATCTGTTTCAGAAGATTTAGAGCCAAAATATCCTTCCATTAAAGCAGGTGTTTTTACTCTTAACTCTCCTACTTCGTTATATCCTAATTCTACATTTTCATCTTGAATATCGGGATCAAAAATACCTATGGTATTATTTAAATAAGGAATACCAACAGATCCATATTTAAAACAATTATCTCTCATACAGGTAATTCCTGCACAAGTTTCAGTAGCACCATATCCTAGCCAGGCTTTTGCTGAAGAACCGTGATCTTGTAAAAATTTTTGAAATTCTTTTTGCTCTTCCTCTTTTAAAGCTTCTCCTCCAGAACATACTATCTTTATAAAAGATAAATCTTTGTCTTTTAATAAGTTACTATTTAACATAGCTTTTATTTGCACTGGCCCAAGAAGTAAAAGTTCAGGTTTATGTTCAAGTACTAATTTAGGTATTTCTTCTGTTGTAAACTGCGGGATAAGATCTAAATTTAAATTTAAACAAGATGCTATATGAAATAAATTATTTAATCCTAAAGCATGGAAAGATGGAATAATTCCTAAAACTCTCATACCATCTTCAAAGCCCATATCTGAATATAAATGTTGATATATTAAAGCATTATATTCCTCATTTGTAGCCATTACTCCTTTAGGAACCCCTGTTGAACCTCCGGTATGGACAATTGTTGCTAAAGAATCTTTATTATAAACTTCTTCTACCTCTTTTTTATATTTTTCTCCTTCTTTTAAGAAATCTAACCAATCGACATATTTATCGCCATAAGGTATTTCAGGAGATTTTATTTCCATCTTTTTTAGCTTACGTATAACTTTTGGAATTGAACTATATGGTGATATTGTAATTATTTTTTCTAAATTTGTATCTTTTTCAATACTATTTATAACTGGATATAGTTTATCAATCGCAAAAAAATATTTAGCATTAGATTCCTCGATATCCTCTTTTATTAATTTAGGTAATTTAAGAGGGCTCACTGAATGAATAACTGCTCCTATTTTATTAATTGCATAAATGAGATGATTGGTTTCAGGTATATTAGGTAAAGAAATTAAAACTATGTCACCTTCTTTTACTCCTATTTGTTTCAAAGCTTTAGCAGTTTTATCAATCATTTTTAATTTTTTTTCATTAGTGAATTTTACTCCAAAATATTCCATCGTAATATCTTTAGGTGTTTTAGAGGCAATCTCTTTCATTAATTGATACATTGACTTATCTTCAAACTCTGTAGTTAAAGCTTTTTCACTATAATATTTAAGCCATAATTTATCTTCGCTAGGTTTTCCTGTTATAGGGCCATATTTTTTCCCCATGGCAATATCTCTTAAATGCAAGTTTCTAATTATATCATCGTTATAAACTTTTAAATTTTCCATAATAACCTCCCTAATTTACATGCTGTGACATTTTACTCTGTTAATTTCATTATAACATCTTACTTTATTTTTTGAAACTTTAAATGTAAAGTTTTTACATAAAAGCAATTGCTTATTATAAATAATTTATTAAATTGGACAAGAGTTTTGAGAGTTTTTGCGTTTCTTTTGCATAAAATTGGTGCTTTATTAATAACTTTTTATTTGCTATAATAAATGTGGTGATTAATATGAATATTGTAATAAAAGTTGATGAAGAAACTAAAAAGAAAATGATTGAGTATTATAAAGATAAAGTAAGAGAGAAAACTCCACCTTATGCTATTTTTCAAGCTGTTGAGGAGGATACAATTATTACTTTATATAATTCTGGAAAAGCTATGTTTCAAGGAACTAGTGCTTTTGTAGATGCTAATATGTGGAGAAGTGTTATTGATAATGATAAAGAAGAAGAAAATGAGATAGATTATATGAATACTAATTCAGTAGGATCTGATGAGGTTGGAACTGGAGATTATTTTGGTCCAATTGTAGTTACTTCGGCTTATGTTACTAAAGATAATATTCCTTTTTTGAAAGAATTAGGCTGTACTGATTCTAAAAAAATTACGGATGAAAAAATTAAGAAAATAGCTCCAGAAATTATTAAGAAAATAAAATACAAGAGTTTAATTTTAACTAATAGTGAATATAATGAAAAATATTCGAAAGAAAATAATATGAATAAAATTAAAGCAATTATGCATAATAGAGTTCTAGCTTTGATTTTAGATGAAATAGAGGAAAAGCCAGATTATATAATAGTAGATGAATTTGCTAAAGAAAGTCGCTATTACTCTTATTTAGAGGAAATTCCTAATGTTATTAAAGGCATTACTTTTGTTACGAAAGCAGAAAGTAAAAACTTAGCAGTAGCTTGTGCTTCTATTATAAGTAGATATATATTTTTAAAAGAGTTTGATAAATTATCTGATACTTATCATATTCCTCTTCCTAAAGGAAGTGGTTCTAATGTTGATAAAATAGGAGAAGAATTAGTAGAAAAATATGGAAAAGAAGTATTAGAAAAGATTGCCAAAAAAAATTTTTCAAATACTTCAAGAATTTTAAAAACAAGAATTATTTAGATATTTTATGTTGTAAGAAAAATGTAGGCATAAAAAACAGCCTACATTTTTTATTATAATAAAAAACAAGTTAATTTTATGGTCATCAACTTGTTTTTAGTTTTAATATAACTTTTTACCTCTTATTCTTTCACAAGGTTTTAGTTCTTGGTTATTACCATTTATACTTTCTAAAAATAATTTTTTGTTATAATCATCTCTAGTTTTAAAATCTTTTAAAGCTTCTTTTAAAATAATAAGCTCTTCATCATTTAAATTAAAAGAATCATTACCTTCTTCTTTAAAATTTTCAATAATTGTTGGAATATTTATAAGAAATGGATATTCTAAAATGTAAGGCATTATTAAGTCTATTATTTCATTTTTAGTATCATTAATAGTAAAATTGTCATTATTCCATTCCTTAGTTTCCAAAGTATAAAATCCAGCTTTTTTAGTAGCTTTAGTTATTTCTCCATCATAAAGTATTTTTTCGCCATCTTCAGTTTCTAAGTAATGCTCTTCTATTTCACATTGGTAATAATCTTTATCTATTTTACGATACTTATGAGGTTCTATTTTAGCAACATGTTTTACGTAACCATAATGATAAAGATGATTAAATAATTCTTCTAAGGTATTATAAAAATTTTGTTTATTTATTTTTACTTCCATATATCCTCCCTATTTTAAGAAACTATCAATTTCTTTTAACTGGTCATCTATTTCAGTAAGAGATATTTGATGAGAGGTTTCTTTTTCTGAGACTAATTTCTTTTCTTCTTTAAAAGTTTCTTCGGTAGCGGTTTCTAAATGTTTAACCAAAGAGACCTCGATAACATCTTTTTTGGAAATAGTTGATCCGGTTTTATAACGATCTGCTATTGGGATTTCAGTATTTTTTAACTCTATAAAGCTAGAATCTTTTAATTTTAGAGAAAAATAACTTTTGCTTTCAGTTATGAAAACATTTAGAACTTTATAAGGATTAGTTTTTACTTCTCTTAATAGTAAAAGTCCCCTTCTCGCTCTTGATGATTTTTCAAATTCTGATAAGCGCACTCTTTTAGCAGTTTGGTTATTAGTAAATATTGTAACATATTCTAAGGATTTGTCAAAACAAATTGCACTTACAATATAATCTTCTTTTAAATTGATAGCTTTTACACCACTTGATTTAATACCGGAAATTGGAACTTCGGTAATATCAAACCATAGTGAGTAACCATTATAAGTGGAAATAAAAATATCATTATAAGTAGTTAGAAAGGCTGTTATTACTTCATCATTATTTTTTAGTTTCATACAAGATATTGGTTTAGAATAACGGCTTACTTTAAATTCACTTAGAGTTGTTCTTTTAATCATACCATTTTCACTTACTAAAGCTATTTCTGTTTCCCCACCAAAATCTTTAATAGGAATAGCGGTTAGGATTTCTTCGTTTTCCTCTAGTTTGATAATATTGCTAATATGTTTTCCTAAGGTTTTCCATTTAATATCTGGTATTTCATGAACGGGAACATATAAGTAATTACCTAAATTAGTAAATAATAATAAGGTGTCTCTAGTGTTTTGTTCAAAAAGGCCAATTATGTAATCTCCTTCTTTTAAAAGAGGATTTTCGGTTTTTGAATAACTTCTTTTAGAGGTTCTTTTTACATAACCATCTTTTGTTACTAAGACAATTACATCTTCTTTTGGAATCATAGCTTTTTCATCTATTTTTATTTCAGCTTCTTCGTAGTTTATAACTGTTTTTCTAGGAGTAGCATATTCTTTCTTTATTTTACGAAGTTCATCTTTCATTACTTTTTTTAATTCTTCTTCATCATTTAAAATTTTGGAAAGGGCTGCTATGATAATATTTAAATTTTTTTGTTCTTCTAAAAGAATAGTAATATCAGTGTTAGTTAATCTATATAATTGCAAAGTTACTATAGCTTCAGCTTGAATCATAGTAAAATCAAATTCTTTAACTAAGTTTTCTTTAGCATCACTTTTATTTTTACTTTGTCTTATTACTTTTATTACTTCATCTAAAATAGAAATGGCTTTGATTAAACCTTCAGTTATGTGAAGTTTGTTTTTAGCATGTTCTAAATCAAAGGAAGTTCTTCTTAAGACAATTTCTTTGTAATGAGCAATATGAGCATCTAATATTCCTAATATTCCTAGTAGTTTTGGTCTTCGGTTAACTATTGATATCATATTATAGTTATATGTTGTTTGAAGTTCAGTATTTTTATATAAATAATTAAGAATTAAGTCTTTGTTTGCTTCTTTTTTTAATTCTATTACTATTCTAAGGCCTTCTTTATCTGATTCATCGCGAACTTCTGTTATTCCTTCGATTTTTTTATCAATTCTTATTTCATCTATTTTACGAACAATATTAGTTTTTAATACATCAAAAGGTATTTCTGTAACGATTAGGTTTAGTTTACCTTTTTGTTTTTCTTCTATTACTTTAGCTCTTACTACAATTTTGCCTTTTCCAGTTTCAAAGGCTTTTTTGATTCCTTTACCATCGTAGACAAGACCTCCGGTTGGAAAATCTGGCCCTTTTACAATATCTAAAATAGTTTCTAAACGGCAATTTGGGGATTCTATTCTTTTAATAGTAGCTTCGATTACTTCCCCAAGATTATGAGGGGGGATATTGGTAGCATATCCGGCACTTATTCCTGTAGTACCGTTTACTAAAAGATTAGGAAATTTAGCAGGTAAGACAGTGGGTTCTAATTCAGTATCATCAAAGTTAGGAGCCCATTTTACTGTATCCTTGTCAATATCTTTTAAAAGTTCGTTACTTATCTTAGAAAGTCTGGCTTCAGTATAACGCATTGCGGCAGGACTATCGCCATCTATGGAGCCGTTATTACCTTGCATGTCAATATAAGGAGTGTTTTGTTTCCACCACTGACTCATACGGACCATAGCTTCATATATAGAACTATCTCCATGAGGATGATAATTTCCCATGATACTTCCTACTGTTTTGGCACTTTTACGATAGGGTTTGTCATAGGTATTTCTTTCTTTGTACATACCATATAGAATTCTTCTTTGAACTGGTTTTAAGCCATCACGAACATCTGGGATAGCTCGGTCTTGGATTATATATTTGGAATATCTTCCAAAACGTTCGCCCATTATTTCTTCTAAAGAGTAATTGTGTATTTTTTCTAACGCGTCTCGCATTTTTATCACCATATTTATTATAACTTAAATATTTGATTTCTTCAAAATATTTAGTGTTTTTTACGTAAAGAAAGAGCGAGAACTATTTATTCTTCGCTCTTTAATTTAGTTAATTTTTCAATCGGTATTCCTGTTGAAACAGATATGATGCTTAATTCTACATTGTTTTCTAATAATTTTTTAGCTGTTTCTAGTTTGCCTTGCTCTATGCCTTGTTCAATTCCTTGTTCGATCCCTTGTTCTAAACCTTCTTTTATGCCTTCTTTTAATCCTTCTTCCATTGCTTCTTCTCTTAAAGTGTTATATACCATCTCAGCATCTTTCTCTGGTGATACTACTTCTATAAACTCTGGAT
>URXR01000033.1 GCA_900551925.1 uncultured Mycoplasmatota bacterium
TATTTTTTTCATCTACATATGGTTTAGTTTTTTCCTTTTGTTGTTTTTCTTCATTCACTGTTTTATTTTTAGTTTGTTGAACTTTCTTAGTTGTATTATTTTTTTCTGTATTGGAATTAGTTTTTTCGGTTTGCTTTTTGGCAGTTTTATTTTTAGATTGTACTACCTGCTCAGATTCTTCAGTTTGCGTTGTATCCTTTATATTTTCAGTATGATCTTTTTCTTTTGTATCATTAATTATTATTTGTGATGCCACCTTACTTGACAAGCCTTGCAATAATTCACTGTCTAAATACAAGTCAGTCATTTTACTTGTCATATTAGATATATCTGTTGAATATACCTTTCCATCTTGTATCATTTGTAGTTGATTTTTACCCATCGTGCAAGAAAATATTTTTTTAGTACCACCATCAGTCGTTTGACATACACTCCAATATTGTAATTCATCTATATTGCTTAAGTTTAATCCTTGTGCTATTTCGCCTATAACAAGTAAGTTATATTTAAATACAAAGTTCCAATCTCCATTGTAGTTTATTTGTGATTTAACTACTAATGTACCATCTACGAATTTTGAATCTAATATATGCTTTTTATCATCATTACCTACTGCTTCTTGTACTTGTGTTGTTGTGTTATTATCGTCTACCTTTACTAACTCGTTACTGCTACATCCTACCATACTTGCGATTAATATACTTAAGATTAATATACTTAATATTTTTTTCATATAATCCCCTCCTACACTAAGTATAGCACCAGAGCTTATCTTTGAAGGATTCTGTAATTATAAATTCAATCCTCTATAATAAATATACTTACTTTTATGAAAATATTTGAATATACCTCTCAATACGTGGCTATAATTCAAGTAATTTTAGTTTTCAAAGACTTTCCTTTAATTTATTTTAAATGGATGCCACAGTATCAAACTGTGGTCTTTTTTATGCTTTTTAATTGTATATTCTGTCCCCTTCCAATATATTTATTTCAAGAACATTTATTTAATTTTATATATGATAATTCGCATTCTTTTTAACATCATTGTAAATGATTCTGAAAATCTAAATTTTATACACTTGAAATTGATGTATCCATTTGAATAACTACTGCTCAAACTTTTTTATATAAATTTATTCTGTTTAATATTTGGAATAAGTGTAGTTATCCCAAATTTTGCCATATTATTTCAATATTGGTAAAAATATATTTTTTATAAAGTTAAATTTTTATAAAGTTCGTATCTTGTCGAATATTTGCAAATTATCTACTTAGCTTTTAGAATGATACTTATAAGCTCTTCCTTGGTAAAATCTACTGGAGGATATTCCCCTTTGGCATCATAGAAGTATTCCCTTAACATTTCCATACTTGAATTTCTTAATAAAGTTTCCATAGCATAACCTCCTAAAGATTAAATACTTGTATTTCCTGTTCTCCAGTGGCATTAAATAACTTTCCATGCCCCTTTCCTCTTAAATTGACTAAGGCTTCATAGTCCCCACATATAACTTTGGATGCTTCTTGAGTCCTTGTTTTTAAACCGATTATAGTATTAATATTATTTTTTAAAACTCCAGGTAATATATCAGCATATGGAGCTTGCGTTGTAAGTATAACTGTTATTGCGGCAGCCCTACCCTTGGCCAATATCTCAGCTAATCCCTTATAAAATTCCTTATCCTCTTTAGGATTAAAACTTGCCAACTCCTCTATTACTAAAAATATATGCTTTGGTTTATTTTTTTTAGGGCATTCATTAAAATTCTTATACCCCTTAGACTTCAAATAGGCATATCGGCTCGTCATTTCGCTTGTAAGAGCTTTTATAGTATCCAATGAGTAATTAGTTCCCTCATTATAAACTTTCGTTTGTGGGGCTTTTTCATACTCCATTAAATCAACTAGCTTTGTATCCTGTAGCCATAGCTCTACGTCTTTTCTATTAATTAAATATTCCATTATTACATTTAAGCAAACTGACTTTCCTGCTCCTGTAGAACCTCCAATCAGTAAATGGCATTCATTTGGGCTTGTAGGATTCCAGTAGACTGTTTCAAAAGTCTTTAAATTAATTCCTATAGGTATTCTAATTTCAACCCCTTTAAAATCAAAATTATAGCTCCTATAGTCAAAGTTCAATTTATTTGTATCATAAATAGTTACTGTAGCCATATTGTTAATTAATTCTATTCTTATGTTTTTAGGATCTTCATGCAAATATTGCGCTAATGCAGCCTTATTCCTAATGAAATTATCTATTGTTAATCCGACTGGAATTGTGAAAGTATATACTTGCGTTTGTGTCGTTCTATTTTGACTTTTAAGAATAGGTTTATTGCCTATTGAATTAATTACCTTTGTTTCGTTCCAAAGTGGCTCAAAATCCTTTTTAGGCTGTATATAGCCATCGAAGGTCCAGTAAAAAAATTTACAACCTAAATCCCAGCATGAATTAAAAATACTTGTAACAAGTGGGTCCATAATATCACTCCTTATGAAAAATAAAATTGAAGCTTATGCATTTCTAAATCATCTACAACTATTCTTAAGTTTCTTATTTGATGATTTTCCTGTGGTTTGTCGGTAATTACATATAATATATTTGGTATACTAGGATCTTTATCTGGATTGATATTATAGTACTTCTCATAAATAGAATGCTTACTCAACTGTACCTCTAGAAATAGATGCTTTATAGATCCATCCTTTTTCCTAAACTTAATAATTGCATCTGGAATAAATCCTTTGTAAATTGGAGTCTTCTCTATCTCAAGTATCTCATATCCTTGTTTAATTAGTTCTGTTACAAATTGGCTCATTAATAATTCATGTTTTAAATTCTTTTTCTTAGGTGCCTTATCTAAAAAATACACATAGGCATTTGATTTTTCTCCTAAATTATAATATTTCCTATTTATCATTTTGCATTTTATGAGATGATCTAATCTTTTGTAGCATATAGAAGGGCTTTTTCCAGAAAAGATTGTGTCTTGGATCTGCTTAACCGTCATAAACCTTATAGAGGTTAAAAGCTCCAGTAACTTCAAATCCCTTTGAGTTATCATTTTCTTCACCTCTTAATTTAATATATGCAAAGGTATAGAAATCGTGAACTGATTTTTACTAGAAATCGTATGTGATTTTTATATATAAATCGCCATTTTTCGATTTCGCTATGTAAATAGCTATATAGCTTAATAGTAAGGCTATAGGACAAGAGCCTTAATAAGATATACATGACTTAATTTTTTGTAATTGTAATTTTCCCTATAAAAAAGAACTGGATCTCTCCAGCTCATTTTATCTTAAAAAGAAATTTACTATTGTCGTTATCAATACTGCATTTATATTTACCTCAACTTCTAATCCTTTAGGTGTTTTAACTTTAAATTTCATATTCTTAATCCCTTTCGTTGTTTATTTTTATACCTAAAATTAAAACATATTTTCATAAGAACTTTACTTAACCCCAAAGATCCTTTTACAAAAAGTTGGCCATAAAACCCTAAATAGTCATCTTAAAGCTATTAATACATGTTTATTAAACATTGAAATTTAAACATCTTAGTACTAAAAGAATTTCTATTATTGTAGTTCCCTAAAATTTTTCCGCAAGTTAACTAAGCCTGGAACTCCGTTGGCATAACCATTAAGAATTTCGTCAATATTTTCAATAAAAAAGAACTGGATCTCTCCAGCCCTATTTGAGAATTTTTTCTTTTAAGTTGTTAATTGCTGCCATAGTTTCATTATCTCCGCCTTTGTCTGGGTGATGCTTCATAGATAGCAACTTGAATGCCTCTTTCAGTAGTTTCATTTCTTTACTATTGCAACTATTATTTTTTCCACTACTATTCATTAAATTTTCTAGTAATCCACGATTATAGCCTTCTTGATATTTTTCTGTTAGTTCTTTATTGTACAGTGAGCTAAATTTGTTTTTAAAATACTCATATTCCATAAGCTCTTTTTCTTTTTTAAGCTCTTTTTCTTCTTCGAATTTGCGATGTGCTTTAATTGATTGTTCTTTATATGTAGGGTAATATTCCTTCTTTGCAATGATAAGTTTTTCCACTACATCATCAAAATCTAATTCAACATCTTTATTTCTAAGATAAACTTTATTAATTATTCTCATTAAATCAACTGGTACATCCTCTATTAGTCCGTTTATTTCTTCATCTATTTCATATAATGAGTGCCACGCCAGGCTACATAGCTTTATATCTTTTGACACTACTTTCCCATTAACTCTTTCTCTGCTACATGCATAAATAGTATAAGACCATTTACCTTTTCTAATCTTACAAAACATACTTACCCCCCTTTTGTAGTGTCTTTTATAGAACTTTTAAAATTTATTTTTAACACTACATCATATTTAAAAGTGAGTGAATATAATTCACCCACAATTACTAAATCTATTTCATAAACTCCTTATTTAATTGCTTCTAATTTATTTTCTTTTACCAATTCGCATCCTTGATCTATTAATCCTTCATGCTTAATGCTGAAATCTTGTAGTGTAGTCGCTGCTAATTCTATCGCTGGTTTAAATTCCTTTGGATTACTTGTCCCATAACTCATAGCATCGGCTATTGCATATAGTATTGACACAACTCCATTTAATTTATTACTTTCGCCCTCCATTGCGCTAAAAACTTCAAAAACATCATTATTCTTTTTACTCATTTTATTACTCCCCCTAAATTTAATTTTATCTTTAGGTCAGTAACTCAAGTGATTAATCCTTTTTTTTAATAAACTCCACTACGTCCAAATCTAATGCTGAGCATATTTTTTTTAAATCTCTAACCTTTATGTCATCTATAGGTTTACTTCCGTTCTCAAGTCGATTTACAGTGGCTATTGACATACCTAGCATTTCCGATAATTGCTTTTGAGTTAAATCTTTTTTTATTCTAGCTATTTTAAAACTTTTCATATCTAACCTCCTTTGCGATAATTTATTTATCTATATTTATATAATACGATAAAAATTTTATCTATGCAACATATTTATTATAATTTTAGATAAAAAATTTATCGGTTATGATATAATTTAACAAAGAGATAAGCGGTGGGAGGTGAATTCATGGACCTTGGCAATAAAATTAAAATACTTAGAAAAGAAAATAATCTTACTCAAAAAGAACTAGGAAAGCTAATAGGAAAGTCTGAAATATCAATTAGAAAATATGAGTCTGGCAATAATATACCTTTTGATGTACTTAAAGATATATGCAAAACTCTTAATACAGATATAACTAGACTTATTCCAGATATACATAAAGAAGATGATCCATTGGATTCTCTACAGAACTATCTATTTGATAGAGGCTGCTTTATAAGTGATAAAGAATTTCTTAAAGAAATAGAAGATTATATACTAGAATATGTAAAATTTAAATTATATGAAAAAAATAAAAATAAATAAAAAAACTGGATACTAAAATGGTATCCAGTCCCTCTAAATCTATTTTTCTTTTAAATCTTCTCTAATTGCATAATACAAAATTGAATTTATATAAGAGGCTACTTCTCTTTTCTCCATCCACACTATATTTAGGTTGTTAAATTTAGCTTCCAAACTCATAATCATGCCTTTTGCTGCTTTCGGATTCATGTTAGAACGATAATTCCCTTTTAATAAATTTGTATAAAACTTTTCATCCTCTATCAGTAATATAAACTTCTTATTGGCTTTCTTAGCTCTTATAAGTTCTCTAGTAAATCTATTATTGCCGTTCTCATCCTTTGTAGATGTATCTAATAAGTTTCCTACAAGTTCATCTATAGAAGCCTTTCTCTCAATTACAACGTTTGGCACATGGCCATTTGGACCTTCTATTATGTAATCACCCATAGGCAAAGCTCTACGTTCATAAGAGATATTATTCTTTTCAAAAGCTTTCAGTATATGATCTATTTGTTTTTCTCTAGTATCAATAATTATTTTATATTTTATCTTATTTTGCATTGTACTAATTCTCCTTCTCTGTTTAATCAAGAAAAGCAGATTGATTCCACACTATGCTTTTGTTGAACTACAAATGGAGTTCTTTTATTTTCTCTAAAATTTTAATCTGATTAAGCTCCAGCTGTTCAACCTTTTTATTAAATTCAAAATCACTTATTTTATTTTTCCCCTGTCTAGTTATGAACTTCATGTCGCTACAAGATCTTACGGATATCTTGACTATTTCTTCTAATGATTTTCCCCATAACCCTAGATCTTTCATTTTATCAAGAATTTCTTTCGGATATCCCTCATACATAGCATATTCCCTCCAAAATTATAATTCTAATATTAATTTCATCTCCATCCTTATAAAGTTTTGTAAGCTCCACAGTTTCCACACACATTTTACTCAAAACTTATATTTTTTATATATTTTATATATTTAAAGGTTATTTATATATATATTTATATTTTTTATAATTTTGCTGAAAATAAGTGTGGAAAGTGTGTATATGTGAGAATAGTTGATATTACTAAGCTATTTTTACACAGATGATAAAAATATAAGTGTGTAAAAGTGTGGAAAAAAGTATATAAAAACTGTGTGAGTCTCCACACTTCTTTTTTTAATTTTTTTAAAAATTAATATAAAGTGTGGAAATCCACACATATTTTTCAGTTTACACTTCTTTTTTATTAAAATTTTGTTCATACCAGCGGTTGATTTCTAATAATTCTTCTAATTTATTTTCAAGTACTTCAATTTTTTCTAGTAGATTTCTTTTTTCTGTTAGAAGCTCTATATTTTTATTTTGTAATTCTTTTATTTTATTATCTGTGGAAACTTCCACACTTTTTTTAGAAACTTCCACACTTTTTTTAGAAACTTCCACAAGTTTTAAGTTATGTTGATCCTTTAATCTATTTTTAAATCTTTTAGGAATTTCTCCACACCAATTTCTTGGTAAAGGACAACTATTATATCTTCCTCTAGGCATTCCTTTTATTGGAGTATCTTTGCTTGTCTCCTCTCCTAGCTTCTTCAATTCTCTTGTGATTGATGTCCCACTAGCTTTTACATCTATCATACTTAAAACTTCTGCACTTCTTACCCATAAACGCTGTGGATTATCAAAATCTAATAATGATTCCAATACTGTTCCTAATTCACTTTTAAAATTATAATTTTTATTGGATTCTTGTAACTTATCTTTTTCATCGTTTTGTAGATGATAACAAGGCTGATTTTCTATAATTGGGTTAGCTAAATATATTTCTTTTAATTCAGTCCATAATTGCGTATAGTCAAAATTATTAATACCTTCCCAGTTAATAGATTCTAGATCAATAATCCACATTCTTCTATTGTTATCGTCCAATAAAAATTCACTATCATTAACAGTAGCAAAATAAATGTTATTTCTTTTATTAGTAGTGATATATTTATCATATTTTAAAGATAGTGCATCTTTTTCAGCTGTTACAAATCCTTTGAACTCATTTACTTTTTTAGCAGATCTAGCAAATTCTGAAAACTCAACTATTAGATGAGAAGTTAGAGCTTGGATATTATCTCTATCACCTTTGTACTCTTGTTCCCCTAGAAATACCCAATCTTCATCTATTGGTATAAGTCTTTTAAAACATTCACCTTTTCCAATACCTTGTTCACCTTTTAATATCAATAATCCATAAGCTTTATAATTTGAATCATAAACACTTCCACAGAATGATAATAGCCATTTCGTCATAAGAAGTTTTTTCAGTTCTTGATTATAACCATCAACAGTAACAAAATTATCTAAGTATTCATCTATTCTTGATGTTCTATCCCACGGCGGTAATTGATCCATCCATACTTTAAAAGGGTTTATAGTATTTTCATTTCCTATAGCTTCAATATAATCCCTAACATCAGTCTTAAGTATTCTGAAACGTTCTTTTGTACAATGAGATTTTATTTCTGTTATAAGTGTATCAAGTGTTTTATTTTTGAAGAAATTAGTTTCCACAGATAATACTTTTGTAATTTCATTTTTATATATCTTTGTTTCTGCACGCTCTAATATTAATTTGAAGTTATCAATAGTATTTAATGGTTTTATTTCCACAGTGCCGTTTTGCTTAGTAACTTCAGTAACATCTTTCCATTTAGTAGATTTTTTCCAATCCCAACTATCTTTTATGGCTTTTATTAATTCTTCTTTTATATGTCCAGCTTCTAACCAGTCTGTTACATCTTTATTGTCGCCTAACTCTTTTAATCCTGGAAGATCTACTACTTTAAATGTTTGAATAACATCTTTTAAATGCTTCCATACCAGCTGCTTAAATTCTTCTCCAGCCTTGCCGGTATCTCCAATAAATACTATCTTGGCATTTTGTAACTGTATTTTATATTTGTTCCATATTTTTTCATCATTTGTTTTGGTATACATTGTTGTTGCTGTTAAACCTAATTTATTAAGTGTATCAGCGTCTTTTTCACCTTCAACAAAATACACATTAGTCATTTTATTTATAGCTTCTTTAACTTTTGGATAATTATATATTGTGTAATTGTAATCTCCATCTTTTGCTTTTGTACCTAGCTTATAATAATCACCCATATCAATTATTTTATAGGTCCTCATATCTTTTTTAGTTTTATCAAATTTATTTCTAAATTTAACTTTGATGAAGCTTGGAGTATCACTATTTAACATGTAAGTATACATATTCTCTATGTAGTACCCATCTAGCTTTATATTTTTTTCTATATAATCTTTTAATTCATCTAACTTAGAAGGCTGAATATCAAGTTTAATATTTAATATTTCATAAGCTTTTTTTACAGCTTCTAAAGTTGTTATACCTTCTTTTTCTCTTATAAAATTAATTATGTCTCCTCCAGCATTACATTGTCCAAAACATTTATAAAAGGCTTCATTATTTTTTTCTTTTAGCCTAAAACTAGGAGTTTTTTCATTATGGAAAGGGCATTTTGCCACATACCCTGTACTGCCTTTTTTGAAACTGATTCCATAATGCTGCATAACATTCATCAAGTTATCCAGGGATTTTATATTTTTTATTGATTTGTTTAAGTCTGTCATTGTCAGTCACCTTCTTTAAGTTTATTTAAAAGAAATTGACATATTTAAAAGAATTGCACTGATAAGATTTATTATTTCTCCAGCTCCTGTAGCTGGTTCAGTTCGAATTGTTCTTTAGTTAGAGTTTCTCCTCTATATTTAGCTTTTTGATAAGCTTTTTTCCACTCTCTATTCTTTTGATACCAGTCTGAACTTCTTTGTCTTTGAGCTTCTAGAAATTCTTCATAAGTTTTAAATTCGTATTTTCTCATAATATACACCCCTTTTTTTATTCTTCATTGAATTTTATGTTTAAAAAAAAATATAAATAGGGTATAATAGTTTTATAAATGAAAAACAAAATACCCAATTTAGAAAATTGTATATCCGTATCAGTGCATTTTTTTAAATTGTGTCAAGGTCAAGTGTTGCAGCACTTGGCCTTTTAAATTTCCATTCTTTATATGAACTATTATAACATAATCATATCTATAACGTATTCATTTTTAATTTCAAAATAGTTTTCGAAATAAAATGTAAATTTATAAGTGTTTTGCGTGAAACATGTTATTTAGTTTACATATAGTATGTTATCCTAAAAAAATTCCCTTTAACCATGTTAAAGGGTTTTATTTATATTTTTCTAAAAATTCCTTTATTGCTTGAGTTAAAATATCTTGTACTCTATATTTACTGCTGGCACAAAACTCAGCAAATTCTTTTTGAACATCTTCATAAATTTTATAGCTCCTTGTTACAACTTTTCCTTCAAAATTATCTATATTTAAATCACCTGTTACTACTTTATTACTACTTTTTTGATACCAGTTGTAAACCTCATCAAGCTTACTACTCATAGAATTATAGTTAAGCAGTATTTGCTCCAGAACCTTGTTATTTACTTGCTCCGTCATTACCACTTTATTACTACTAGAACATTCTTGAATATTATTTTCTGATATTACTACTTTATTACTATCATCTTTCGTGACACATATTTCATCGTTGACGGAAGGCATAATTTCTACTATATTTTCAAATTGCTTAGTATCTTTATTGTATTTATAATGAACTCTTTCATATCTATCTCTCATAGTAGATGGTGCGCTTGTAATTCCTTCTTTAGCTAATCTGCTTAGGCTATATCCTTCTTTTAATTTTTCATTAACAAATTCTATTTGCTGTATTATATCTAATTTTTCAAAGCTCTCTTTATTCAATTCCTATCACCTCTATACAATTATAACTACTTTGGTATTAATTTAGTAGTAGTAGTAATTTAGTATTTATTTTGCATTATCCTTTTTCCACTGATTAACTAATTTATAGTAACTACTTTTAGGCATATCTAATGCAGCTAATGCTTGTTTTAAGGATATTTCCTTGTCCTGCTGTTGTTTCATTATAGCTTCGAAATTTTTAGGATAAATCATATTAGGTCTACCAATTGGTTTTCCTGTTTTAATTGAAATTCTTTTTCCGTCCTTTACTTTCATAGCTTTTAATCCGGCAATGGCTCTTTCTCTTCTTAATTCAGTTTCCTGCTGTCCAACGTAACTAAGAATTGAAATTATAAGGTCATTTATAAAAGTTTCCATAGGGCCTTTAAAATTTCTTGTATCAAGCATAGGCATTGTAATTACATGAATATCTATACCTCTTCCAGTAATATCGGACCATAGCTTTTTACAGTCATTATAATTTCTACTTAAGCGGTCTAAACTCCACAAAACAAGCAAATCACCCTTACCCATAGCTTTTAATAAGGCTTTTAGTTCTGGTCTATTAGTATTTGTTCCGGTCTGCTTTTCAGTATATATCTTTGGATCTTCTATATTATTTTCTTTTATAAATTTATCCATGGCATCTATTTGCAATTGCAAGTTTTGCTGTTTACTAGATACCCTAAGATAAAAAAATGTCTTATTCATATTAGTTAATCTCCTTTTCATTCTATATAGAATAATTATAACCTAAAAGTTCATAAAAGGATATTGTTATTTATGGACAAAATTTGATTATTTCCCAAAATATCTGCCTTGGATACTTTTTAGTTTTTTTTTAGTTATTTCAGTGCTTTTAGCACTATTATTTTTTATTTTAAATATTTTTAATTTGGTCTTAAAACTATGCATAAAATTATGCATTTATAGACATTAAATGTTATAATATATATATACAAGTTTCTAAAGCTTGAATTGGAAATATTTTTTATTCTTAGTATTTATTTTTATCTACTATAATGGTCTATCCTTTTCATTTTTAGCCATATCATTAAAAGTGGTATGGCTATTTTTATGTAATTTAAACAACTGTGGAACTTTTCACACTTGTAAATTTTTCGCTTAACTATTAATTAATGCTGATCTCTCTGTATCATATTCATCTATATGATATATTCGTCTGTACTCATTTCTGAATAATAGAGATTTTCTTATAAGTGCCATTCTAGCTTCTCTAAGTGTACCATGTATGTTACTAATGCCTGTGACTTTTTCAATATATTCATATGGACAATCCTCAAACCATCTAAGTATGCAGATGTTAGATTTATTTGCATCCAAATATTTTTCTATTTCTCTCTTGTAAGTTTGCAGCATTAATTTCTCCTCTAGTTCCTCTTGAAGATCTACTTTATCTGCTATTAAGTCTATTAATTCAGCCGTATCTCCTTCACTATTTTCTATTACTGCATTAAGCGAGATAGCAGGCTTATTCTTATTTTTCTTATCAACAATATATATTTCTTTTCTCATTCTATACTCAATAATATCGTACACATAACTACTAAATTTCTTTCCTTTGGTGTCATCGAAAGTGTTATAGGCATGTATTAATGCAAGCAGTGCAATTTGCATAAGATCATCATATTCAATCACTCCAATTCTGCTCCATTTATTGACTAGCTTGATTATCATTGGCTTGAATTGCTCATATAACTTCATGTATTCTTCATTACTCATATTCCCACACCCCTTTTAGAAAAATAAATTTAAAATAGTTAGTTTACCAACTAAGTTGTGATATAATAATATCAGGACAAAAGTCCTAAAAATATTATATTATTGGTATTTTTGTAGTTTTATAATATTTTGCGTTAAGCTTCTGTATGTATAATGTAAATCCATTTCAAAAAGGGATGTCTCTAAGTAAGAGATGTCCCTTTTATATTTAAAATTATTTCCTATGCTTCTTGGGGAATAATTATTATATTTCTCCTAAAAGTCTTGATATTCTAGTTTCTTTAGCTTTTATATTTTGATCTATTCTATTAGTTAGAAGTAATCCTACTTTTTTTCCATCCATATAAACTGCTGATCCTTCAATCGCTTCTTTAATTTCATTACCCAAATCTTTTGTATCAATTTTAAATGGATTCTCTATTAAGCGTTCCACACAGCTATCTAAATACCCATAAAAGGAATTTAAAGGTAATATAGCTTCTGGTCCTTTTTCTCCAACACCTTGTATTCCTGCATTTGGAGTCGCAAATAATGTTGGTTGTGTGAATATTCCTCCTAATCCATTCCAGCTGATCTTAGGAATGCTAAAGCTCTTACTCATTCCCAATATATTAAATGATTTACTTTGCCATTCAATGTGTGGAATTATTGATGGTATATTCCATCTGAAATTAAAGAATGATTTCATTCTATTTATTGCATTACCAACTGCATTCTTAGCAGCATTAATCTTGCTACTAATAGTATTATAAATACTGCTGAATATTGAACTGACTGTACTATAAGCTGACCTAATTGGATTTATTATATAAG
>URXR01000034.1 GCA_900551925.1 uncultured Mycoplasmatota bacterium
GCATGTCTTAGGCATGCCGCCAGCGTTCATCCTGAGCCAGGATCAAACTCTCCAATAAAAAATTTATTTTTAGTTTGATTTTTAATTATTAATTATCCTAGCTATCTCAAATTGACGTTTTGCTCAGTTTTCAAAGATCAAATCTTCATTTTTTAGCCGCCATTTTGTTGACTGCTTATTCATTGTACCAAATCAATCATTTTATGTCAAGCGTTTTTTGTATTTTTTTTTGCTTTTTCTTGATATTGACAATTATTGGAAAGTATTTTTTTGTAAACAAGGAATTGTCAATAAACTTTTTATATTTTTTGTTGCTTGATATAAACTGTTTAAATTTAATACAGTGCTTACTAATATATATTATTTATTAGTAAATGTCAATAAAAAAATGATATTTTTTTAATATCATATTTTACATTATATATTATGCAATTTTTATCTTTCTATTACATTATATTTTGATTTTTTCTTTTTTAGTTTTTTGATATTCATTATAATAATGATCTATTATTTTATTTTGAAAAGGATATTCTTTATTTCGTACTTTTTCGATTAGATTACTTAATTCTTGTTTTAGAACTTTATCTAATTCTTCAGAATAATTCATTTTCTTTTTATGATATTGATATTCCCCGCGATCTAATATTTTAAATGAACCGTCTGGAAAAACTCTTAAGTCTAAATCATAATCAATATATTTTATAGTATCATTTTCGATAACAAATGGTGAAGCAATATTACAGTAATAATAAATACCAGTTGGTTTTAACTGACCAATAATGTTAAACCAATCGTGTTTAGAAAAATACATAATAGCTGGTTCTTTAGTACGCCAGGTTCTACCGTCGGTTTCAATCACTAATGTTTTATAATTAGCAAATATCATATATTCATCATTTTCATCTAAGAAAGTTGCTTCGTTCCAGCATCTATGAATTTGACCATCATGTTTATATTTATGAATTTTTAGATGATCTCCTTTTTGATATTTTTTCATAGAATCACTCCTGTTTTTCTTATTATATATCTTTTTTTAGAAAATTACAAATTTATGGTTGTAATAATGTATTATTTATTTTTAACTTAGTTTGGTATAAAAAAAGCAATCGCTATTTAGTTAAAATAGTTTCGATTGCAGTTTGTAATTGATTGTCATCTTTTTGATCTAGAGTTTTATAATAAGTTTCTGATAATTCAACTTCGATAGTTGGTTTTATACCAACTCCTTCTATTTCTTTTCCTTGACTGGTTTTCCAAGTTTCTACTGTATATTTTATCATATCTCCACTTGATAAGGTTTTGGTTCTTTGAACAGTTCCTTTTCCGTATGTTGTGGTTCCAACGAGTTCAGCATTACAGTTTTCATTTAGAGCAGATGCTAACACTTCAGCTCCAGAAGCACTTTGACCATTTATTAACACAACTATATCATATTTATTAGTGTTATTTTTAGTAGAATATCTTTTTTCAGTTTTATCTTTTAGAACAGTTTGAACAACTACATCATCCTTATTTAAAAAGTTACTAGCAATATTTATAACAGTTTCTAATTCTCCACCATTATTTGATCTTAAATCTATAATTAGTTTATTTATACCTTCTTTCTCTATAGTTTCTAAATGCTTAGAAAATTGTTCATCAGTATTTTTAGCAAATATTGAAATAGCCATATATCCAATCTTAGTATTGTTTTGATTTATGATTTCAGAAGAAACAGATGGTATTTCTACTTTAGCAGTAGTTACTTTTAGTTCTTTTTCTTCGTCTCCTCTTCTGATAGTTAAAGTAATAGTTTCACCATTTTTACCTTTAATCATATCCGCTACATCAGAGGAATTTTTATTAGTAACATCTTCACCATTTATTTTTAAATATTCATCGCCTTTTTCTAAACCGGCTTTAGCAGCAGGAGAATTTTCAAAGACATTATAGACAGTTATTAAACCTCCTTCTTCTTGATATACTTCTGCTCCGATTCCGTAGAAGGTTCCGGTTAATTCTTCTTTAAACTCTTCACTTTCAGCTTCATCATAATATAGTGAATAATTGTCTCCTAGAAGATTAAGCATACCTTCAATAGCAGCTTCTTTTAAGTCTTCTTCATTTACTTCATTAATATATTCTTCTATTAAGGTGTTATAAACATTAGTAATTTCTTCAATATTAGAATTATTTTTTCTAGTTAAAGATGTAGAACTAGAACCATTAGAGAAAACCATTTCTCCAATTAAAATTCCAAAGACTAAAGCCATTACAAATATTAAAATAAGTTCTAAAGTGTTAAATTTGTTCTTTCCTAATTCTGCTTTGGATAAAGCTTGTTTTATCTTTTTAATTAGCTGGCTATTTTGTATTTTAGATAATATTTTTTTCATTTTGCACCTCATTATTATTATATTTTGTTTTTTTAATTATAAAAATTAGAAATGTTTCTTAATTATTAATCAATTATTTTGGGTTAAATAAGTAATCAAAAATAAAATGGCAATAACAATTATTATAACTATAAATATTTTTATTAAATTAGTTATTTGTTTTTTCTTAGGATCAGGATTGGGTTTTTGATTGTTCTTTTCAATATTTTTCTTTATTTTCTTTTCATAGTTTGACATATAATCACCTAGATTTATTTTAGTATAATTTTTACTTTTTTTCAATACATTCAAAAGAAAAAGCAGAGAACCTGCTTATTTTTCATTAATAGCTGAAACCACATTTATTGATTTAGCTACTTCTAATAATTCTGTTTTATCCATTTGATCAGATACTATATAGTATTCTACTCCATTACTAGTCCAAGTATAGGATGTGTCTGTTAATGATCCGACAGTATCGATTAACATAAATGGTTCTCCATAGGTAGGAATAATTTCAAGGCTTTCGGATGGTGCGACTGTTTCTTGTACTAGTATAAAAGGATTATCTCCAGAAAAGGTCATTATAACTCTTTCACCATTAGTAGTAGAAATTACTTCTTTATCTGACAAGGAAGTATTAGATGGAAGATATAGTGGAAAAACATTTTCATCTATCTTAGATGTTTCACTGGTATTAGTATTAGTATTTTCGGTATTAGATTCACTTTCTTCAGCATTATTTTCTTCAGTTGTTTGATCGGTTCCTTCTGTGGTTTGGTCTGTTTCTTCATTGGTAGCGTTATCATTTTCAGTTTGAGTTTCTTCATTGGTAGTGTTATTATCTTCAGTTTGAGTTTCTTCTGGATTAGTACTTTCGGTGCTATTATTATTTTCTGATTCAATATTTTCAAAATTTTTAGTTATTTCATCTAAACTGAAAGTATTATCATTAAAATTAGGTTTTTTATCAATACTAGTTACAGTAAATTCTACATAAGTTACTCCTTCTTCATCTTGGACTTCTACTCTTTTTAAATTGTAATCCTTATCTAATATAATATTTTGTTTTACATATTGAGGATTGTTAGGATAATTTGTTTTGGTTGTGAAGATATAATCATCATCTTTTTGAGTAAAGGTATATTCTTCATCATTTTTAAGATCTTGGGCTACAGAATCTAGTAAATAACTTTGAGAATTATTATTAGGCCAATCACTTTGGAATTTAAAACTTTTATTTAATGATGGGGTAATTACATAAACTTCTTCGCCGTTCTTTAAAATTATTTGTTCATAATTATTAGCTTTATTTATTAGTGAAACTTTATAGTTATCTTCTTTTTGATAATTTGCTACTACATCATACTCATAATTGTCATCATTATTGGTTATAGTTAATGTTCCTTCTACTATATAAGCATTTAATCCTTCAATCTCTTTAATGAAATTATTTCTTATGTCTTTATCATTTAAAGAACCACATCCTGTTAAACATAATGTTGCAATTAATGCAACTGCTAAAAATATTTTTTTCATTTTTCACCTCTTTTGCTTTCAATTAATTATATTTTTGTTTCTATTAGATATTCATCTATTTTGTGAATAATTTTTTAAAAGCTATACATAATATTTAGTAAAGGAGGAAAGGTATGGAAACATTACAAAAAGTAGCATTAGTATTTACTATTATTGGCGCTATTGCGTGGGGATTAATTGGTCTTTTTGATTTTAATCTAGTAGAATTTATATTTGGTGATGGTAGCGCTTTAGCTAGAATCATATATACTATTGTTGGTATTTGTGGTTTAATTAATATAGGTTTGTTAGTACAAAAAATAGAATTTAAATAAAAACACTTAACAGAGTAACATTAAATATTTTTTACTTAATGTTATCTAAGATAAGTGTTTTTTTTACATAGTAAAAAGCATCTTGTTGGATGCTTTTATTATTTTATTATTATAGTTACAGTAGTAGTTTTTGGAGTGTAGGATAATTTCAAATCATCACCAGTTACTTCTACTTTAACATTATGAGTTCCTTTTCCTAAACCTTGAAGATCAACATAAGCCGAAATATTTTCCGCAGTTATATCTTCCAGATTATCTTTAGAACCTTTTACTATAACCGAGGCGACAGAATCGCTTTGGGAAGCCGCTTGGGCAGTTAGACCGGAGCCTAAATTTCTAGTTGCTATATTGATATTGTCAATGGTTTTCTCATCAACATCCGCTAGAGTAACTGTGGCTACTACTGATTTAGTAGATATTTCTTTTACTCCACTTGGAAGAGAGATATTAACAGTAAATTCTGTTTTTTCACTTAGCCCTTCAACGTTAATATTAACAGGAATATAAGAAATTTTTTCAAGGGCTGCTTCATCTCCATAAATGGTTGCTGTAGTTTCACTTAATTCAATGTCATCTATGGCTTTTCCGAAGACTACTTCTCCTTCTGGAATAACTCTTAATGGTACTTCTTTACTAGGTGAAGTTATTTCAATAGAGGCATCTATAGTAGATGGTACTATTTCAACATCTAGTTTAGAACCATTTTCATCATATGCTACTAATGGAATTTCTTTTAAGGTAGTAGTTCCCACGGTAGGATTAGTAATTTCTCTTACATCTACTAAGGCTTTTACTGTCGCTACTTGTTCTAGCTTATATTCTGCTCCTTTTACATAAACTTCATCTCTACTAAAGTTAATTTCAGAGATGTTATATCTTGGATCTAATTCATCTTCATATAATATTTCTTGACTAATAGTTTTAGATTCAGAAATCTTTTCATAAATTACGACCGTGGCTGTTGAAGGATCAAGTTTGTATTCAACTGAGGATACGGATCCACTATATTTTAAGTCTACTTTATGAGTACCTGGTTTTAGATCACGAAGATCTACTACTACTTCATCACTAGGATATTGTTTAGCTAGATATAAATCTGCTCTTCTTCCTATTAAAGTAATATCTACTTCTTCTGGTAAACCTTCTATTACATAGGCTTCTTCATTATATAGAGCTGTTACTTTTTGATTGTATAAAATATCAGCAGAATTATTCATCATTACTTCGGTAGTATTATCTACTATGAAAAATGCAAATAATGCTAAACAAAGTGACAAGGTAATTAGTACTAATTTATTGTTTAAGAATCTATCTAATGGTCTACTAGTACCTTTAAATGGTTTAGTAATAAGTAAGAATAACTTAGCAAGTGGAGTGATTATTATTTTGTCTATTATATTATAGATTTTACTAATAATATAATAAATACCACGAGCTATCTTTTTTAATAATTTAAACTTTTTTTGTTTTGGTTTTTTTGAGGATTTTTTCTTAGCCATTATACATCTTCCTCCTCATCAAATTCATCTTCAAAATCATCTTGTTTTGGTCTTAGTTCATCTATTAATAGGATTCTAGCATCATCTATTGTTAAATTATAGAATAATTCTCCTTTAATTGCTATAGAAATTCTTCCTGTTTCTTCAGATACTACTATTGAAATAGCATCGGTTTCTTCAGTTATTCCTAAAGCTGCACGATGTCTAGTACCAAGTCTTTTATTAATTTTTAAACTATTACTAGTTGGAAATACTGCTCCAGCACAACTTATTTTATCTCCTTGAATAATTACTCCACCATCGTGAAGAGGATTATTTGGGAAGAAAATTGATACTAAAAGCTCACTAGAGATTTCAGCATATAAATTAGTAGCTTTATTTATATAGTCAATTAAACTGACATCACGTTCAATAACTATTAGAGCTCCTATTTTAGCTTTACGCATAGTATCTACAGCACTGATAATTTCATAGACTAAACGTTCTCGTTCGTCTACTGTTAAAACTTTATGTCTTCCTAGGAGTTGGGTTTTCCCTATTTGTTCTAAGATACTCCTTATTTCTGGTTGGAATATAATTATTAGTGCTAATGGTCCCCACTGGATTACATATTCTAATAATAGTCCTACAGTTACAAGACCAAATAAATCGGCTAGTACTTTGATTATTATTATGAATAATATTCCTTTAAATAAAAGGGACAACTTAACATTACTTTTAATATTTTTTAAAATTGTATAGATTAAAACCCACACAATTGCTATGTCTAGTATTTTCCTACATATATCAAGTATTGAATCTAAACTCATATTTACCTCCAAATGTATTTTCTATTATATCACTAATTTTTTATGATGTAAAATTATCTTGTTTAATGTCTACGTTACTACTTTATCAAGTATACTATAAAAATAAAAAAATTGTAAGGTGTATTATACAATTTTCATTATTTTTTTTATTTTTGTTTTAGTTAATATTTTTTAGCCTTTATTTAGTCCAGTTTTTATAGATAGGGAATTTTTTAGTTAGTTCTAAAACTTTAATTTTATTTTTTCCTAAAATTTCTTTATTATCTTTATTTTTTAAAGTATCAATAATAATATCAGCTATAAGTTTAAATTCTTCTTCTTTTAAACCTCTGGTAGTCATAGCAGGAGTTCCTATTCTAATACCACTTGTAGTAAACATTGATTCTGTTTCATTTGGTATAGAATTTTTATTACAAGTTATATGAATTTCATCTAAAATCTTTTCTGCTTCTTTACCAGTAATATTAAAGGAAGTTTTAACATCTACTAACATAAGATGATTTTCGGTTTTGTTAGAAACTATTTTAACTCCTTGTTCTTTAAATCTAGCAGCCATGGCAGTAGCATTTTTCAGAACTTGTTTTTGATAATCTTTAAATTCTGGTTTTAAGGCTTCGTAAAAACACTGTGCTTTAGCAGCGATTACGTGCATTAAAGGTCCTCCTTGAATGCCTGGAAAAATAGTTTTATCAATTTTTTTTGCTATTTCTTCATCATTAGTTAGAATTATTCCTCCTCTTGGACCACGAAGAGTTTTGTGAGTAGTTGAGGTTACTACATCAGCATAAGGACAAGGATTTTCATGAAGACCTGCTGCTACTAAGCCAGCGATATGAGCCATATCGACCATAAGATAAGCTCCTACTTTATCTGCTATTTCTCTAAATCTTTTAAAGTCTAGTTTTAAAGCATAAGCTGAGGCTCCGGCAATTATCATTTTTGGTTTTTCTTTTAGAGCTAATTTTTCTATTTCTTCATAATCTAAAGCTTCAGTTTCAGGATTTAAACTATAAGAGACAATATTATAGTCTCTACCACTGAAGTTAATAGGATGACCATGCGTTAAGTGACCTCCATTTGATAAATCTAAGCCCATTACTTTGTCATTATGATTTAGTAGAGCTCTATAAACTGCTAAGTTGGCACTGCTACCTGAATGAGGCTGAACGTTAGCATATTTTACTCCAAAAAGTTCTTGGAGATATTTTATTGCTTGCTTTTCAAAAATATCGACATATTCACAGCCTCCGTAATATCTTTTATCAGGATATCCTTCGGCATATTTATTAGTTAAGATACTGCCTTGAAGCGTTAAAATATCTTGGGAAACATAATTTTCTGAAGCAATTAATTCAATATTTTGTTCTTGTCTTTTAGTTTCTTTTTCTAAAGCATCTTTTAATATTTTATCCATATTATCACCCAAGATAATTATACTACGTTTAAGAGTTTTTTTCATTAAAAAGAATAAATTATTCATTTATTCTAAGTAACATCGTATCTAATTCTTCATAGAGAGCTTCTTTTTTCTTTCTAGTAATACGTTCTTTTTTGATTAATTCATGTTTTAAAAGATAGTTATATAATTTTCTATTTAGTTCATCAATTTCGTCAAAAATACTTAATAAATTATCATGTAATTCTTCTGATGATGACTCTATTAATTTATTAGTGCAACTTTTTAACAAATTTTGTTCATAAATATAAATGGTTGATAAATTTTCTTTTTCGTTCATTAGATTATCCTTTCTTTTTCATCTAGTAATTTCATGATAGTTAGTAAGTTTTTTTCGTGGACATCTCTTATTTCTTTTAATATAACTTTTACTTCTACATCGTATAATTTGCGTTCATATTCTTTTACTTGTTTAATAATTAGATAATTTTCATTAAATAGTTCTCTTAAATTGATTAAGTCAGTTGGAGATAGATTTTTGTTTTCCATAATTTTCCTCCATTTATAGTATGGAACGTTTTTATATTTTTATGCAAAAAGAAAAAACCTTAAAAGGTTTAATCATTATCTAATCTTTCGCTGTCATAATCAAGTATTTTTCCCGTAGTAGCATTTATTTCATAATCATATTCTCTATTATTATAGATAAATTCTACTTGATATTCATTATCTTCTCTATCTAGTTCTACATGAATTCTAGTAGCAGTATTACTTGTAGCTCCGGCATGGTTTAGGGCTATTTGTCTAGCTTTTGATGAAGATATGTAGTTTGAACTGGTGCTAGTACTTGAGCGATTGCTGGAACTTGAATTGCTGTTTGAACTTGAATTATTGCTTGAACTAGTGCTGTTATTTGAACTTGAATAATTGTAATTATCATCATTTGGTTCATAGTTAGTATAAATTATATCTCCAGTTTTAGCATCTATTTCATATTCATATTCTCTAGATGAAGTATTAAATTCTACTTCATAGATAATAAGTCCATCATCAGCATCAAATTCTACTTCAATATAATTAGGGTTTGATACTCCAGCATGATTTAAGGCTATTTGTCTAGCTTTAGTTTTACCAATATATGATTTAGTACTAGCAGTTCCCTCTTTACTAACGGTATTTAAATTATTAGCTTTTTCTTCACTTAGAACATTTAATTCATTAATAGACAATCCTACTAAGTCTTGTTCTGTTAATAAACTATTACTATTTAAGATATCAAGAATTAGATTTGCTTTTCCTAGTGAAATATTATATTTTTCTGCTAATTCTTGAGCTTTAGCATCTGCCTCTGATAAGTTTTGACTTAGAACGGAACCATTTATTTGATCGCTTCCTAATATTTTATTTATTTGTTCTACCAATCTTTGTCTTAACTCTTCTCCTTTAGCACTATCATCATTTTCTACTGTTAAAAGAATAGAGTTAGCTAGTTCATCGATATAACCATTAGTTACCATAGAACCAATTATAGCATTTAGAGCTACATCAATATCAGTTTTTTCTAAATCCATATCCTTTAGGATTTGTTTTGCTTCTTCATTTTGGGCAATAGCTTCGATTACTTCTTCGTTTTTATTTACTTTTAATTCAATACTAGGGTTAACATCTAATTCAATAATTGAATCAACTTTATAAGAGGCATTATAGCCAAAATAAGTTATACCTAAAGCTACTAAAACAACAGCAAAGGCTACTGATAATCTTGGTATTAGATTAGTTTTTTTCTTAGAAGGTTTAGTTTCTTCTTTATTATTTTTTACTTCATTCATAATAATTTTTCCTTTCTTCTTTTGACATTTTAAGAGGATTTCATCAAATTGGTTAGGGATGGAATTATTAAGTGAAGTTTGTAATCTATCAGTAATTTCTTTTTTCCTCATTATTACACTTCCTTCCACTGTAATCTTAACTTTTTCAAAGCTCGGTGATATTTTGATAAGGTAGTTGATAACTTTAAATCTAGAATTTTAGCTATTTCTTTGTGTTTTAAGTTGCCAACTAGATGCATTATCATTATTTGTCTTTCTTCATCGCTTAAAACTTCCATTAAGATTTTTAACATTATTTTATCTTCTTCACTAATACTAGAGTTTATTATTTGCTCTTTTTCTATTTCTTGCTTTTGCTCTTTTTTCTCTTTTCTTATTTTCATAAGAGCACAATTTTTAGTTATAGTAAATATCCAATTCATTGGTTTGTTTTGATATTTATAGTTTTCTAGTGAATCATAAACTTTTATAAAAACATCTTGCATATTATCTAGTGCGTCATCATGATTTTTGAGTATAGATAAACTATAACCATAAATTGGTCCTTTTAATATTTTATATAATTTGTGAAATGATTTTTTATCTCCCTCTGCTGTTTTTTTCAACAAATTCTCTAGTAATTGAGAGTCTATTTTATTAGTTTTCATTATAGATTTTCCCATATGATTTACTCCTCTCATTATAATAATGCTAGAAAGGTTTATTTTATTGCATTATTTTTTTATATTTTTATTTTATCATAAAAAAAAGAAAAAGTTACTGTTTATTTGTTTTTAACTTTTTCTTTTTAATGTATTATTATGTATTCTGCTGTTACATAAGGTATAGTAATTGTTGCTCCTAAAACGCTTTCGTAGCTTTCTGTGCCTTCTGATTGTCCATACATAGTTATGATATCATCTTCTAAAATTTTAACACCTTCTGTTTTATACGTATAATCTACTAAAACTGTGTCATCCCAATAACCATATTCATCTTGTGTAACATTAACTCTTAGATTTATGCTGTCTGTCCAGCTGCTTTCTATAACTTGTATTACTTCTCCAGTTAGTTTTACTTTTGTACCTTTATATTTGTCTGGGTAACGTGCTAATTTTTCATAACTTATTTCTTGGCAGGATTTCATATAATCTTCTTTGCTTATTTTAGGTTCTTCTTTTTCTTCTTCTAGCGTTGGCTCTTCTATTGTAGATTCTTCAGTAGTTATTGATTGCTGGTTTTCTTCTGCTTTTTGGCTTTCTTGATCTTCTCCTGTAAGTAATGATATTAAAATAATTACCCCTAGTATTATTAAGATTATTTTAACTGGTTTTGGAAGCTTTTTCTTTTGTGATTTTTCAACTGTTTCTTTTGCTTCTTCTTTCTGCGCTCCACATTTGGTACAAAAATTTTCTCCGTCTTGTAATTTTTCACCACATTTTGCACAATATTTTTCCATATTTTTTCTCCTTTCATTTTATTTTAAATTAATTATAGCACAAAAACTTTCGCCAGGCGACATATTTTTAAAAATTTCTTTGTAATAATTATTATAAATTGGAGGTTGTTACTTTAATGAGAAGATATACAAAGGAAAATTTGTCCCTAATGGTGAGAAAAAATATTAGAAAATATAGACTTATGAGGGGGTATACTATGCAAGAACTGGCTGATAAAACTGGGTTAACTCATGGTTATGTTAGAGATTTGGAATGTTTAACTATTGATAAGACTCCTTTACTTGAGACAATTGGTAAATTTGCAGATGCTCTTGAAATTGATATTAGACAACTTTTTGATGATGAACAAAAAAAATAAGATTTTTAGCTTATTGATTTTTATCTTATTTTTTGCTTCTTTCTAATAGTTTAGGAGATTCATATCCTATTTTTAATAATTCGGTTAAAATATCTTCAAAATAGTAATCTGTTTTTGGTTCTTGAGCTTTTAATTGATATGAACTTAATTCCTGTTTTATATATTTTGGAAGATTTAAATTTGTTAACTCTACATAATCGTTCATTTGATTGTAAAATGTTCCATTTGTTAGATAATATAGTAATATGCTTAATAGACTTAGTTTATCGTCTATAATAGCTTGTTTTTTCTTATTTTCAAATCTGCTTTGATTATTGTAATGATTATTTCTTTTTGAAATATAATTATCTATAATTATTGTTTCTAAATCTATGAGACTAATAGTTAATGCTTTGTTAATCATTATATTTTTGGAATAAATATCTCCATGGCATATATTGTTTCTGTGTAGATGTTTTATTAACTTAGCAATTTTTTCAATAAGTTTTATAATTTCTTCAGTATTAAATTTTTTAGTAATTTTTCCCGAATGCAATGTTTCATACTCTGTTAAAAAAGGTAAAAATATCTTACTTTCGCATGATGGATATTTGCTTTTTTCTTCTGATGTTAAGGGTAATATTTTTGTTGGAATATTAATAAATGAAATATTTTTGGCTTTTAATGTTTCCCAGGCTGATTTTTTTACAAAGGAATATTTCATTAATGTTCCTTCATCTAATGTAAATATTTTAGAATAAGTTGTTTCGTGAATTTTTAAATTTTGCATTCTATCGGCCCCTTTGATTGATTGCATATTATACTATCAAAATATTATAAAGTCAATAAAAAAGCCCTTTTGATAGTGTAAAATATGATTATTTTATGATAATGTCTTAAGTAATAACTTGGGAAAATGTCCCGGGTA
>URXR01000035.1 GCA_900551925.1 uncultured Mycoplasmatota bacterium
TTAATTGTTTATAAAGATACCCCCCCCCCAAGTCTATTTTTCTTAGCAAAAATTTTATTTTTTATCTTCATTTTTACCACTACTTTCTTAGTTTCTTATATTTTAATTATACATATATTTTATATTTTATGCAATAAAAAAAAACTAAGTATTACTTAGAAATTTAGTTTGCTTCATCCAAATCATCATTTTTTATAATATAAATATTATTTTCTTTATAAAAACCATAAAATACATTTTCAATATCAGTATTTATATTATCTAAAAGCCAATTCAAATCTTTATCCAATAAATTTAAAGTATCATATTCTATCTTACCTTCCACTATCAAAGGTAAAGGAAATGTTACTTTTTTACCCTTTTCTTTTTTAAAGACTGATAACTTACCACTAGTTTCAAGTATTGCATAATCTACTTCACTAATACTTTTAAAATTCTCTTCTCTTAACTGCGTTAATAAATCATCTAAATTATATCTTTGTTTAAGCATTTCTTTAAGCATAATTTTACCATTATTAATAATAACAGAAGGCTTACCATCAAATACTTCTCGCACCTTTTTCTTATTTAAAGATAAAAAAGCCATTCCTATTTGACATAACACTAGTAAAATAATTGGAATTATAGCAATAAAAATACTATCTTCGGTATTATCTAAACTAATTGCCACTAGTTCTGCTATTAAAACAGATACTATTAAATCAATTATTCCTAATTGCCCAACTTCTCTCTTACCCATAACTCTATATAAAAACACTATAAAAAAATAAAAGAAAAATGTTCTAAAAATAATAGTAAAATATTCCATATAATCACCATTATTATTATAAACAAAAAAAGAGAAATTACTCACTTGTTTAAATGCTTAAGTTCATCTAAAACAAATAATCCATTTTCTCTTATTAAAACATCATCAAAATAAATATTCCCTCCTCCAAAGTCCTCTCTTTGAATTAAAACCATATCCCAATGAATTGAACTATCATTGCCATTATAAGCATCTTTATATGCTGTTCCTGGAGTAAAATGAATACTTCCTATAATCTTCTCATCAAAAAGTATATCACCCATCGGATATCTAATAACAGGATTAACTCCTATTGAAAATTCCCCAACATATCTAGCCCCTTCATCAGTATCAAATATTTGATTTAAAGCTTCATTATCTTCATCACAAACAGCTTCAATAATTTTACCATCTTTAAATGTTAAAGTAACATTATGATAAATATTTCCTCTATAAGGACTTGGCGTATTATATCTAATTACTCCATTTATACTATCTTTAACTGGAGCCGTATAAATCTCTCCATCCGGAATATTCATTTCTCCAACACAAGATATAACAGGTATATCTTTTATTGAAAAAGTAATATCTGTACCCTCTCCAGTAAGACGAACCTTATCAGTTTTCTCCATAAGTTCTTTAAGAGGTTTTAAATCTTCAAGCATCAAGCTATAATCATAACACATAGCATCAAATGAAAAATTAGTAAACTCATCAGTATTCATTTTAGCTTTTTGACTATCTACTTTCGAAGGATAATTTAATAATACCCATTTTCTTTCATTTACTCTTATATCACGATATTCTCTTAAAGCTTCCCCAATTTTTATATTCACTTCATCTGGTACAATACTATTTATATAATCACCTTGATTACAAAAAATTCTAATAAAACTATCGTGATTTTCTACTTCAAATTTTTCCATCTTCCTTAATAATTCAATTTTCTCATCAGTTGTATCTTTATTTATCATCGCTCTAAGTAAAGGATCAAAAAAACTTACTACAACATTAGCCTTTTTATCATTAATTTGTTTTACTAACTCTTTAATAAGAGGCATTGGCTCCATAGTCTCAGAAGTAATCTTAACATTTTCCCCTTCTTGTACTTTAATCGAATGATTTACAATAGTACTAGCTAATTTCTTAATTTTTTCTTCCATAATTTCACCTCTAATATAAATTTGCATAATATATAACAGAAAGGAGTTATATATGTACTATAATAGTGTACCTTATTATCCTCAAAATATGTATAGTGCAAATGTAAGAAATCTAAATAGACAACCAGGACCTCCAATGGGAGGAAGACCTCCAAGACCTGGAAACAATCCTGGTAGATTTGGCGGTGGATTTTTATTACCATTTGCTTTAGGTTTTGTCTCATCTCCACTTATCTTTGGAGCTACTAGACCAAGACCAATATATGGACCATACCCACCATATCCATACTATCCATATTATTAATATAAAAGATTTATTTTAAAAGTAAATCTTTTATTTTTTCTTTAGATAACACTGTTTTATATTCTCCTAACTTACTTTTTATAAGTAACATCTTATAAATAACATCATTATAAAACTTAACATTTTCTCTAAAAATATTAAAAATATTAGCTTTAATTCCATCAGTAAGACTTCTATTTTTAATTTTAATAATTTCACTAAACTTATCAATATTCTTACCAACTATATTAAAATTATTCTTATATTCTTCAAACTGTTTATCAAATATCAAATTCATTTCATAAATATGTGTAACTGTATCATTAAAATCTTTTAATTTTTTATCAATATCTTCATCACTTAAAGTAACAACTAAATTCATCTCATCAAAAACATTTTTAATTTTTATATCCATAGTATTATTAAATCCCAATAAATAATCTCTTATCGGATCAATCTTTAACTTTTTATTTTTAGTTATATTAATATTTAAAAGTTCTTCCTCTAAAGATTTTAATACCTCATCAATTAATTTAATATTAAGATCAATATATTTATTAATATTTATATACTCATATTCTTGTAAACACACATAAGTAGTATTAATAAGCATATCTAAATTTTTCTCTTCTAATTCATCTTTTCTTAAATAAACTTCATTTAAAATACTATCAATGAAATTTCTATAAAGATCTAATAAATTATTTTTCTTACTAACTATATTATTAACCATTTCATTAATAAAAATCTCTTTATATTGAATAATTATACTTTTTACTTTCTCTTTGTCATTAATTACTAATTTAGTAAAAAGATCCCCTTCAAAAGTATCCATATTAGCACTTACTAAAGCTTTAATCTTATCATTAATACTAAAATTTTTAGTAACTTCAAAAGCAAAATTATTATATAAATTATTTAAATTCTCAATATCTACATAATTATTAGTAGTACTAATATTAATAAGTTCATCCATCTTCCCACTAGCACTTTTTGAAACTTTAAAAGCATAATCATTCATATTTTTCAAAATAAGACCTAAATTAGCTCTGAAATTATTATACACTAAATCATATAAACTAGGTTGATCATAAACTTGATATAATAATGATGTATAAAATAGTTCTGTCATTTGATCAATATAAAATAAGGATTGCTTATCTTTATCATTACAAAAATTTGTATAATCTTTATTAATTTGTAATAAATAATTTTTAAGTTCTTCTAAAGACATAACAAAGCCTCCTTATCTTATATATTCTATTTATATTTTATACCCTTTCTCTAAAAAATACTAGCACTATTAATAAATTTACACTCTTTTCCTGTCAAAACTTGTATAATTCATTTACATTTTTAAAAAAATATTATATACTTAACCTAGAATTGGGAGGTGTAATTATTAAAAATAGTTTTAATGATTTTTTTGAATATGTAAATGACATTAATGAAGAAAACAAGCTGAAACCAAAAAAATCTAATAAAAAAATACTTTTAGGTATTAATATTTTAGCAATTATCCTCTTAGTTTCAGGTGGCTATGGCATAAAGTATATTTTAGACCAACAACGCGATGTAAGAGAAGCAGAAGAGCGCAGACAAGAACTTTTATTAAGCCAGCAAAAACAAGCTGAAGCTTTACAAGAAAAACTTGCTAAAGAACAAGAAGCTGCTAGAAAAGAAGCCGAAAAAACTAATAGTTATCGCAACTTTGCTAAATTAAAAGCTGAAAACCCTGATACCGTTGCATGGCTTTATGTCCCAGATACCGATATTGATATGCCAATAGTTCAAGCTGATGACAATGTCTATTATTTAACTCATGATTATGACGGAGAATATAACACTATGGGCTGGGCCTTTGCTGATTCTAAAAACAGTTTTCCAGAACTTAGTACTAATACTATCATGTATGGGCACACTTATAAATCCACAACCATATTTAGTAATTTAAAAAATGTTTTAGAAGCTGACTGGTTAGAAGATGATACTAAACATATTATTACTTTTGATACTGAAAAAGAACGACTAACCTTTAAAGTCTTTAGTGTCTATACTATCGATGAAACTAATGATTATTTATATATAAGTTTTTCTAATGCCAAGAAATATCAAAATTATTTAAATAAAGCTTTAAAAAGAAGCATCAAAGATTTTAATATAAAAGTTACTACCAATGACAAAATATTAACCATATCTACTTGCTATCTTACTGAACATCAAAGATTAGTAGTTCATGCCAAATTAATAGGATCTGAATAACTCAGACCCTATTTTTATTATTTTGAAGTTTGATAAGAAATATTCTCGTTTCTCATATCTTCTAAAGTAGCTATATCATAATCTTTATCTTTAAAATCTTTACTACAAACAATTCTAGCATTATAAGTATACTCACCATTAATTCCTCTAGTTATTGATAATGATGAATCATCTTCTAATAAACATTGACCTAAGTCGATATCCTTATTTAAATTTAAAAGCTCATCAAAACTTATAATAAGTTCCCCACTACTAGAACATGTATCACTAGCAGAATCATCAACACACCATAAATCCTTTTCATATTTTTCATTATAGGATTCTAAATTATCTACTAACATGTTTTCTACTTCTTGTCCATTTTTCTCATTATCCTTAAATGATTTTACGATAATAGGAATAATAATAGCTAATATTATTGCTACAATTACTATAATAATTACAATTTCTCTTTTACTAATTTGTTTCTTTTTCATAATTTTCCTCCTCTTTATTCAGTTTCATAATAAATATTTTCATTATTTAAATCAGCAGCTGTAGCGACACTATAATCTTTATTCTCCTTCTCAAAATCTTTACTACAAATAACTTTAGCAGTATAAGTATACGCTCCTGAAGTGCTCCTATTAATTGCTAATGAATTATTATTTTTTAATAGACATTGATCTAAATCAATATCTGGGTTTGATCTTTTAAGATCATCAAAATCTACATATTGAGTACCACTTTCTTTACAATTAGTCCCTGTTGAATCTTCTAAACACCACAAATCTTCTTCATTATCTATATTATATAATTTCAAATTTTCAATCAGTAAATTTTCTACTGATTGACCCCCTTCTTTCTTACTTTCATTAAGTGATTCCATAATATTAGGAATTGTAATCGCTGCAATTATTCCTATAATTACTATAACAAGTATTAATTCTACCAATGTAAAACCTTTTTTATCCATCTTAAACCTCCTAGAAATTATTCACCAGTTCTATAATAAATATTAGCATTCTCTAAATCATCAACCTCAGCAACACTATAATCTTTATCTTTAAAATCTTTACTACAAACAATTCTAGCATTATAAGTATACTCACCATTGCTACCTCTAACTATAGACAAAGCTTCAGTATCTACTAGTAAACAATCACCTAAATCAATATTAGAATTAACACTTGCTAAAGAATCATAGTCTGTATAAAATCTCAAATCTTCATTGAAATCAATATACAGTTCTCCATCTTCATAACAACCATCTTTATCAGTATCATCTAAGCACCATAAATCTTGTTCATACTTTTTATTATAAGCTTCTAAATTCTCTACCAATACTTCCTCTGCTGTTTTTTCTTCATCAGTATCATTATCCTTAAATAAATTAATAATATTTGGAACAGCAATCGCTATAACCACTAATGCAATAACTATAATAAGTATAATCTCAACTAGTTTAAGCTTTCTTTTCTTCATCACTCTTACCTCCTAATATATTCTTTAATTTTTCTTCATCCCAAATTTCAATTCCTAATTCTTTAGCTTTTTCATATTTACTACCTGGTGATTCTCCAACTATTACCACATCTGTTTTCTTAGATACTGAATCAATCGAATGACCTCCTCGTAAAGCAATTTCTTCTTTTATCACATCCCTACTCATTCCAGGAATAGTGCCAGTTAAAACAAATTTTTTATTCAAAAATCTTTCATCAATCTCAAGCTTTCTTCCTAAATAAGTCATATTAACGCCATGCTCTTTTAATTTTTCAATCATCTTTAAATTATCTTCATCTTTAAAATAATTAACTATACTAAGAGCCATCACTTCTCCAATATCATTAATAGCAACCAAACTATCTACATCAGCTTTTTTAATATTATCTAATGTTTGATATCTTTCTGCTAAAATTCTAGCACTCTTTTCTCCAAAATGTCTTATTCCTAGTCCAAATAATAATTTTTCTAAAGAATTACTTTTGCTATTTTCAATTGACTCTAAAAGATTATTAATAGATTTTTCTCCAAACCCTTCAAGTGTCATCAGTTCATCTTTATAATTTTTTAAATCATAAATACTAGGAATATCTTTTAAATAATTAAAGTTATAATAATCTTCAATTATCTTTTCTCCAAGGCCTTCAATATTCATGGCTTTTCTACTAGCAAAATGAATTAATTTTTCTGTTTTTCTAGCATCACATAATGGATTAGGACAATAATGATTAGCTTCTTCTTCACGTCTTATAAGCTTACTAGAACATACTGGACATCTATCTATCATCTTAAATTTAGGTAATTCTTCTTCTCTTCTTGATAAATCCACTTTCACAACTTCTGGTATTACATCTCCAGCTTTTTGAATTACTACAATATCTCCAATTCTAATATCTTTATCTCTTACATAATCCTCATTGTGAAGAGTAGCTTTTCTAACTGTTGAACCTGCTACTTTAACAGGTTCCAAAATAGCATTAGGAGTAATCTTTCCCGTTCTTCCTACTGTAAACTTTATATCAATTAACTTAGTAGTTATCATCTCTGGAGGAAACTTATAAGCAGTCGCCCATTTAGGACTCCTAGCAGTATATCCTAAAGCTTCCTGCATATTGATATCATTTACCTTTATTACTATACCATCTATATCATAAGATAATTCCGTTCTTTTTTCTGACACTTCATTAATAAAAGCAATAACTTCATTAATATTATTACAAAACTTACGATAACTATTAACTTTAAATCCTAATTTTTCCATAAAAGAAAGAGCCTCATTATGAGTATAAATTCCATAATCTAAAGGATTAGGTAAATGATAAATAAAATTATCTAGTTTACGCTTTGCTGCCACACTAGAATCAAGTTGTCTAACAGTACCACTAGCTAGATTACGACAATTTTGAAACTCTTCTAGTCCTTCTTTTCTTCTTTCTTCATTTACTCTTAAAAACTCTTTTTTATTGATATATATTTCCCCACGTACTTCAATATCAATTTTTTCATTTAATTTAAGAGGAATAGCTTTAATTGTTTTTACATTATGAGTTATATCTTCTCCAACTCTTCCATCCCCTCTAGTGGCTCCAGTTTTTAAAATACCCCCTTCATATATTAAGCTTATAGCCAAACCATCTATTTTAAGCTCACATACATAACTAGGATTATATCCCTCTTTTTTTATCCTCTCATCAAACTTTATAACTTCATCTTCATTAAAAACATTACCAAGTGATAGCATTGGTATTTTATGCGTAACTTTTTTAAAACTAGAAAGAACTACTGAACCAACCCTTTCAGTAGGAGAAAATTTTACTTTATACTCAGGATACTTCTTTTCTAAACTCATAAGTTCTTGCATTAGTCTATCATATTCTTGATCACTAACACTAGGCTTATCTAATACATAATACTCATAATTATACTTATTTATAAGACTAACTAGTTCATCAATTCGCATCTTTATGTCCATAATATCCTCCATATTCTATTTATATTATAAAATAAATATATCAATAAGTAAATAAAATAAAGTCCCAAAAAATTAAAAATTTCATATATTATTATAGGTGATTTTATGAAACATAGTTTCTTTTGTAACTGTAATGCTTGCCGAAATAGACGGAGAGCCAGCAGATGGTATTTAGGTTTCCTCTGCTTTTGGATACTTATTATTGTATATCAAGCTTTCATAACTATGTTTTTCTGTATAACATTTAACGCCGTAATTCTATTCATAGAAATAATATTATTTTTCATTTTTTTGCTTCGAATACTATGGTAAAAAGTCCTATTTATATATAAAATAGGATTTTTTAATATCTAATAAACAAAAAAAGGTTAGCTGCTAACCTTTTTATAATATGGTCTTATAAGTTTATCACCCCTAGTTAAATACTCTAATAAGTCTTTAACTTTTTTAGTATTAGAAAATTCATCTTTAGTAAATTCTATTTTAAACGGAATAGAAATTTTTATAAAAAGTAATTTAATCTCTTCTTCTTTTAAAGGGTACCTTTTTTGATAATTATTTAATAAAACATCAAAATCTGTAAGTTTATAATATTTTCTATACAAATTATATATATCATATATAGGCAAATCTACTTTTGATTTTTCCCAACTTATCAAATAAGGATTATCATTTCTAAGTAAATGACTAAGTTCCAAATTATTATGAATATAAGCCACTCTCGTTTTAGTACTATTTTTAACTAAATCATACCAATTTTCTAACTCTTCCCTGCAAAAATAAAGAGCACTATAAATTTTTGAAATATTTCTTGCTAATAAATACTTAGAAGGAGCCATATATATTTCCTCATCAATTAAATCATTAAGTTCCGTATAATAACTATTTAAATAATTTAATTCCTTATCTATTTCTTCATAAATAATTTTATAATCATCAATATCAATATTTTTATATCTAGTAGTTTTAGTATGAAGTAAACTTATCAAATCCATAATATCATATAATCTTTCTTCATCTGATATATCATTATTTTCAATATATTCATAGACATTATATTTATCTAAATCAAAACTTGCAGGAAAAAAATTAAAATTTCTAGATGAAAGGTAATCAAATTTCCTTTTCATATCAGCAGTATATTCTTTTAAAACATACTTTTTTTTATTATTAGTTTCAATAATAGTAGAACTTTTATTTTTTTGTATTTTTTTAGGCTCTAAGCCATTTCTCTTCAGAAATTTATAATCAATCATTAAAACTAGGAATTACAAGTTTTACTCCAGGAGCAAATTCTTCTAAATTATTATAATCTGCAAGTTGTTCTTTAGTGATTTCATATTTTTCTAAAATTTGTTCCAAAGTATCATCATCTTTTACCATATATACTCTGTATGTTAGATAAGTATCTTTTTGATTTTTAACTTCTTCTTTAACTTCTAAAAATGACTTAGATTCCCTAGGTATTTCTGGAATTTCATCTAAAATATTTACTTCTTCCTCTTCTAACTTTTCTAAAACTTCGCGATTCTCTTTTTTAGAAGGTTCCTCTGTAAGTTCATCATCAGTCTCTAATTCTTCTTCGTCTTCTAACTCTTCTTCTACTATTTCTTTTCTTTCTAAATTATTGATAACTACAACAATATTAATTCGTAATATTTCATCATTAATAATTTCATAATAAAAATCATCAATATCAATAGTAGCATTATAAGTATCATACTCTTCATTAATAGCAATTTCACATGGTATTTTATAACTATATTCTTCTTCTAATTGTGATGTTTCAAGCATCTTATAAGTTCCACTTATATAAAAATTACCTACTATTAAATCTTCACCTTTTAAAGTAAGATCATTATCCAAAGCAATAGCAGTAAGTTCTCCTATTTTCGTTTTAAAAGTAATATCCTTTTTAAATGGAATAGTTTGTCTCATTTTCTTCCTCCTTACTACTAAAATATATTACTTAAAGAAAAAAATAGAACTTTCTTTTCAAAAATTATAGAAAGTTCTATTTATTCTACCAATAAGGTTTATAATTAGTTAAATTACCATCCCCATATATATCATCCATTTTTACAACATGCGTCCATCCAACTGAGGAATTATACAATTGCTCTGTATAATAACTAACCACTCTTAAACCTCTTGTACTAAATGTTCCATCACTATTTCGATAATAAGTTGCCTCTGCTATTGCATAAACAGGTCTATCACTAATAGTAGTAATTCCTATTAGCATTCCAATATGACCTTCTTTCCAAATCAAATCTCCTGCTTTTATATCATAATTATCTATTTCATTATAATCAGATAAACCACAACTAGAACTTATACAAACTTTAGAAGTAGGATTAAGCTCTGCCCAAGTATCTGATGCTAGTTTTGCTTTAGTACTATCAGCCATATAATAATCAAAAATATTGCTATAACCTAAAGAATGCGTTTCTGGATTATATGTATTTTGATACTTATATACCTTCCCAGAATAATCACTATTCTCAAATATTTCAGGATACCAAGCTCCTGTCTCTTCAAAGCCACCATTTATAAGAGCCCATGTAGTATATCCAGAACATTCAAGACCATTAGGATAACTACCTCCTATTTCAAAAAAACCATATTCTAACTTTTGCTTAATTCTATCACAACCCCAAGGTGCATCATCCGAACTGTCACCATCATCTTTACTTAAATACAACCCCTTATTTAAATAATAACCTGTTTTAGGATAATCCTTAATACCATCAGTCCAATAATACGGAATAACATAAGGAAATTCTAATGCTAAAAATCTAGCTGCCTCTACTACTGCTTGTCTCGTACCACTCCCTACTTTTTCTATTCTTTTTTCTAAAATTTTTTCCATATATTCTTCTTTTTCTAAAGAAATAATATTGCAAGTCAAAACATCTTTAGCATTATTTTGTTTATTTGCTCTAAGAAGACCTACTCGAACTCCATCACTTTTTGCTCCATCATCATAATAATTATTTAATGATTTAACTGTATAAGGTTCAATATAAATATAAGGTTTCTCTACATTTTCCCCATCATTATAAACTTCAGCCTCAATTACATAACTATAACTTTTCCAGTCGTGCTCTTCTATTTCCTGATAAGTTTCCGAAACCATTCTAGTTGCCTTAAGCATCTTATCATTAGAAGACTTTATATTTTCTATTGAAATTTGTCCAGCTTCAATACCTGAATTTGCATTACAAATCAAATTGTAATATATTTTATCTCCATCATAAGCATAAGACGTCTGTTCCGTATTTAATGAAGAAGTAGAATACGGTCCATAAAATTCACAACTATTCATTCTATTCTCACTCTTTTTACTAGATTTTATAACTAATCTCGACGAATAAGCTGATGCAGCATTACCATAATGATAATTATGAGAAAAAATACCTGCCGAAGTTGAATATTCAAAATTTGCTCCACGTAACACCCAAGAAGCTGCATTATTGGGCATATTAGAACCTTGACTATACCAATTACCATGAGAAGTTTCATCCATCTTAACTTCTTTCGAAGCATCACCTAATTTTCCTCTTTTAAAATCTAAAGTAGCACCAGAACTATATTTATCATAATACTTATCATCTGGATAACTATATTCTCCAGTATATGAAGTATAAGCACCAGAATTATATATTATTCCTGAATAACCACTATTTAAATCAGTAGTACTGCCACTTATCATTACTTCATCATCATAAACAGTATTACCCATAATATATTCATGACTTCCCCCACTCATATCATATATTCCGTAGATATTTCCTGTCGTTGATGAAGCCATACCTAATTCTGTTTCATAACTATTACAATTAGCAGAAGCGCTAGAATTATAACTATCACCACAACCAGTTATATAATTAGAATTATTATTCTTGCCAACTCTATTACATTCTCCATCAGTACACGTTCCATATTTTGAATGAGAAAGGTATGCTACCGCTCCCCATTCCATATTTTTCATTACATGAGTATCATCACTAGTTTCAAATCCATATTTATTACCACTATCATTCATTTTCATTATATTGTTTGCAAAACTACTAACATTATAATTTCTAATGCTAGTTTCATTAGGTTTAACAGTTATATTATCAATAGTTCCAGTAAGTTCAAACTTTCCTACCCAAAAACCTTCTAACTCTAAAGAGCCAAAAGTAAAAGCAGGATGAGTATAAGTACTGACATTATCCTGTATTCCTTCATTTTGATTATCATAACAAGACTCACTAGTACCATTTATATTATTTAAATCATCAATACAATGAATAGTACCTGTTGAATTTACCTTATTCTCAAAAACTATTTCAATTTCTCTAGGATTACTATAAGTAACTCCATCACTATTATAATTCCATACTTTATATTTATATCTTGGCACCCATACTTGC
>URXR01000036.1 GCA_900551925.1 uncultured Mycoplasmatota bacterium
CAGTAATTGCTTCGGCAATTTTCCAATCAGCGTCTTCGTGTACCTCGTCAAATATCATCATTGCTAAGGTTGTTTTTAGCACTCCCGGAGAGTGTGGCAGATGTTTTGAAATATAAAAAAATAACTATAGAATTAGAAGAAACAGACTAATAAAAGTTTGTTTTTTGTTTACGTAAAAAGTATAAAAGCAAAGATAAAAATCCTAGACATAAAAATAACATTATGCTACATTTGATGTGTAAAAAATAAAAATATGGAGGTAAAAAGTGGAAACTAATGATAAATTAATCCAAGGTAATCAAAAAAATCAAGAAATTAAAACAATCCCAAAACAAAAAAAGAAAGGTAAAAAGAAGAAAATAATTATAGCAATTATAATAATACTTATTATTCTAGGAGCAGGAACTTACTTTATATTCTCTCAAAAAGAAAACCAAGAAGGACCAAAAGAAATAATAAATGAATATACAAAATATCGTTTATCAGGAAGTGCTATCTCAGACTTTGACTTATTTTTTTTACAATTAGAAAATGAAGAAATAAATAAGGTTTATAGTCCATTATCAATAAAATATACTCTAGCAATGTTGCAAGAAGGAGCTAACGGTACAACTAAAGATCAAATAACTAATATAATAGGAAACTATACCCCTAAAAAATACACTAATAGTGAGAATATAAGTATTGCTAATGCTTTATTTATAAATAGTAACTATCAAGACCAAATAAAAGCAAATTATATAAATACCCTTAAAGAAAAATATAATGCTAACGTAATTTATGATTCATTCCAAACAGCAGACAATGTTAATAAATGGGTTAAAGAAAATACCTTTGATTTAATTGAAAATATAGCATTAGATATAACCGAACAAAATTTTCTTTTAATTAATACTTTAGGAATTGACATGGAATGGGTAAATCAAATAAGATCAGACAAAACAAGTTATTATGTAGAATTTCCTCATGAAGATTTCTTTGAATCTGTCCCTATGCTTGGCCTTTCTGGATACCATGATTTAAACTTTAATGATAAAGAAAATGTAAGATCGTTAGAAATTAGTGCTGTTGCTAATAAATATGATATTATAAGCGAAATAGGAGAAGAAAATATCAGAAAAACAGTAAAAGAAGCTTATGATCAATGGGAAAACGGTGGAAAAGAAGAACAATGTGGCTTTCAAGAAGTTCTACCAGAAAATGAAATAACTGACATCGATGCTTATCTAGACAAATATATTGAAGATATAAGTAAAAATTATAAACAAATTAGTAGTTCAACTGACTTCTCATTCTATACAGATGAAAATGTCAAAGTATTCGCTAAAGACTTAAAAGAATATGATGGAACAACTCTAGAATATATAGGAATAATGCCAACAAATGAAAACCTAACAACCTATATAGAAAATATGAATGCTTCAACAATAAATACTTTAATAAATAGCTTAAAGCCTATAGAATTAGATAGTTTCAAAGAAGGAGTAATAACTCATATACATGGACAAATCCCAGTATTTGAAACTGAATATAATTTAAATTTAGTAAATGATTTAAATAAGCTTGGAATAACAGATGCCTTTGATTCAGCAAAAGCAGACTTTAAAAACATAACAGAAGAAAAATTTCCAGTAAACGAAGCTTTACATAAAACAAATATTAAGTTTTCAAACGATGGAATAAAAGCAGCTTCTGTAACTTTAAGTGGTGCTGGAGCCGGAGAACCATGTGTGTTTGATTATATCTATGAAGTTCCAGTTGAAGAAATAGATTTAACATTTGATAAACCATATATGTACCTTATTCTAGATAAAGATACAAAAGAAGTATGGTTTGCAGGAACAGTTTATAACCCAGATAAATATCAAGAATCAGATGGAGACTTTAAATAAATATAAAATAAGTAAAAACCTAAGATAAGTGCAAAGAAAGCACTTGTTTTTTTATCTAATAAATTATATAATTAATACATAATAAGACAAAGTAGTAAAAAATAAAAAAATTTTCTAAACCTGTTTACAATCATTAGAAATCCTGCTAAAATATACTTATAAAAGTGAAAAAGAAGGACACGATAAATAAATTCCCTTATCAAGAGAGTTAGTGGCAGGTGTAAACTAATTAATAATTTATTTATTACTACCTTAAAAAGCTGATCTAGAAATAGATTTCCGGATAATTCCGTTATAAATATAAGTGATAAGGTAGGATGGTACCGCGATAAATTCGCTCCTTTTAAGGAGCTTTTTTCATATAATAAAACAAGAAGGTGTTGTAATGACAAAAATAAAAAATTTTAAATATTATCTTGAAGAACAAATAACAATTGATGATTATCTTTACATGTATTATAATTTCAAAAAAAGGAGCATTTACGACTTTAACTCACAAAGATGTTAAAAATAATTTTCCTTTTATCAAGAGGAAAAAACAAAATGATGTAACCAGAGAAAATATTTTAAAAGGAGAAATTTTGTTAGTTAAAGATTCTGAAGGGACAATATTAGCTTATCAAAATCCCTTTGCTTGTGAACAAGAGTCTTACCAAGAAGATATTTTATATGCTGAAGATTATGACCAAACCTTAGAAACTGATGAAGAAAGATTAGCAAGACATTTAAAAAGTATTGAAAATAATCAAAAAGTTGAAGTAATCATAACAGTAGAAGATGATATTGATGAATTACAAGAATTAACTGAAGAAGATATAGCAAAAATGAATTGTTATCAATTAGCTAAAACTAAAAAAGAATTAGAAGATTTAAACAACAAAAAGTTAAATAGATTAGTCCAAAAAGAATTATATTTTCGTAAAGGTACAGAACATGGAACTAAAAAAAGAAAACTAAGAGAATTAAAAAAGAATGAAGGAAGGAATGATTTAAATGATTAATATTAAAGAAGATGAAAAATTAAGTATCAAAAATCATAGTTGTGCCCATTTATTAGCACAAGCAGTAAAACATTTATATCCTAATGCTTTATTTTGGGTAGGACCTGTTATTGAAAATGGTTTCTACTATGACATTGATCTAGGAGACAATGTTATAAAAGAAGAAGACTTAGCAAAAATTGAAAAAGAGATGAAAAAAATATCTAAAGATGGCAAAAGAATTTATCGCGAAGAACTAACTAGAGAAGAAGCTTTAGAAAAATTTAAAAATGACCCTTACAAAATAGATTTAATAAATAACATGCCCGAAGATGAAGTAATATCTTGTTATACTCAAGGAGATTTTACTGATCTTTGCCGTGGACCTCACGTCCAAAGTGTCAAAGAGTTAAAATATTTCAAACTATTAAAAGTATCAGGAGCTTACTTTAAAGGTGATTCGAAAAATAAAATGCTTCAAAGAATCTATGGAATCTGCTTTGATACTAAAGAAGCTTTAGATAATTATTTAAATTATCTAGAAGAAGCAAAAAAAAGAGACCACCGAAAGCTTGGCAGAGAATTAGAATTATTTATGATAAGTGAATATGGTCCAGGATTTCCTTTTTGGCTTCCAAACGGCATGATTCTAAGAAAGTCTCTAGAAGACTTCTGGTATGAAGAACACACTAAAGAAGGTTATGAATTTATCCAAACTCCAATTATGTTAAGTAAAGAACTTTGGGAAATATCTGGACACTGGTATAATTATCGTGAAAACATGTATGTAAGTGAAATAGATGATAAAACTTTTGCTATAAAACCAATGAACTGTCCTGGAGGAATGCTTGTTTATAAAAACAAACTTCACTCTTACAAAGATCTCCCAATAAGATGTGGAGAGTTAGGACTAGTTCATAGACATGAAGCAAGTGGAGCTTTATCAGGATTATTTAGAGTAAGAAACTTTACTCAAGATGATGCTCATATCTTTATGCGTGAAGATCAAATGGAAAGTGAAATAATAAGACTTATCAGTTTCATCGATAGAATGTATAAAGTATTTAATCTAACTTATGAAATTGAATTATCAACAAGACCAGAAGATAAATTTATCGGAGATATTAAAACTTGGGATAAAGCCGAAAATATTTTAAAAGAAGCTTTAACTAAAGCCGGTAAAACCTATAAATTAAATCCAGGAGATGGAGCTTTCTATGGTCCGAAATTAGACTTTAAAGTAAGAGATTCTCTTTCTAGAGAATGGCAATGTGGAACTATTCAATTAGATATGCAACTTCCAGAACGTTTTGATTTAACCTATATCGATAAAGACGGTTCGAAAAAAAGACCAATCATGCTTCATCGCGTAATATATGGTTCAATAGAACGCTTTATCGGAGTTTTAATTGAACACTTCGCAGGTAACTTCCCACTTTGGATGGCTCCAATCGGAGTAAATGTTATTCCAGTAAACAATAATTATCATTTAGAATATGCTAAAGAAATAACTAAAACACTAAAAGAAGCTGGATTAAGAGTAAACTTAGATGACCGTGATGAAAAACTAGGTTATAAATTAAGAGAAGCTTTAGTAAAAAAATATCCATACAATTTAATCCTAGGACAAAAAGAACAAGATACCAAAACAATTAGTTATAGACATCATGGCAAAGAAGAAACTATTAATATATCTGTTGAAGATTTTATTCAAAAACTAAAAGAAGAGATTAAAAACAAAGAAATAGTAGAGTAAAAAACTATTTCTTTTTTATAAAAAAACTTTACCTAGATAAATTTATTATGATAGAATATATTTATAATGAGGTGATAAGATGACTAAACAAAAAGCGGAAAATAAGAAAGAAATTCCTACTCAAAATTATATAATTCTTGGTGTGATAATAATAATAACTTTACTTGGAGTAATTTATTTATGCTCGTGGTATAGACAATATCATGATAATAAAATAAACCAGCCTGTTATAACATCAGTTCTAAGAGAAGTACAATTTAATAATTTAGACACAGTTCTAACCGAAAGAGACATGTTAATTATGTATATGTGTACTACTGATGAAAATATTTGCCGCAGTTTTGAAAAAAAATTCTCTGAATATATTAAAGATAATAACTTAACTGAAGAAATAGTATATCTAAATCTTGGTTATTCTAGTGACGAAAACGATTTATTATCAACTGTTTATAACACTTATAAAAGTGATACCTTAGTAAAAAAGGTTTATGAATATCCAACTTTAGTCATCTTTAATCAAGGAGAAATAGTAGATGTATTAAGCTCTAATTCTAAAAACAAAATAACAATCGACCAAGTAAGTGAATTCTTAGAAAGTTACGAACTATGATAAATATTGTTTTATATGAGCCTGAAATACCTACTAACACTGGGAATATTATGCGCTCTTGTGTAGGAACAGGAGCTCGTCTTCATCTTATAAAACCACTAGGATTTTCACTAGATGAAAAAAGTGTTAAAAGAAGTGGTGCTAATTATATAGATAAATTAGATTATGAAGTTTATGAAAACTATGAAGATTTCCTAAGTAAAAACCAAGGAACATTTTATTACTTTACTAGATACGGAAAAAAACCTCATTCTTCATTTGATTATAGTAATAAAGATGAAAATATTTATTTAATATTTGGTAAAGAGTCCTCTGGAATACCTAAAGAAATATTAAAAGATAATTTAGATAGATGCATGCGTATTCCTATGACTAAAGATGTAAGAAGTTTAAACCTTTCTAACTGTGTAGCTATAGTACTTTACGAAGTATTAAGACAACAAGATTATAATGATTTATTAAGAGTGGAGCCTCATAAAGGAGAAAATTACCTTGAAGAGTAGACACTTTTTTTTGTAAATAAAAATAAAAAAATATTATCCTAATTGCATAAAAAGTCAGGTATATTCAATTCTTTTGACAATAGTATATATGAGGTAATTTTTATAAACATAGATTAAGCCATATAGTAAAGGAAGTGATAATTAATGAAAAATGAAATAGTATTATTTGAAAATCAAGACATAAAACTTGAAGTTAATGTAAAAGATGAAACAGTTTGGTTATCATTAAATCAAATAGCCAAGTTATTTGACAGAGATAAATCGGTTATTTCTAGACACATAAAAAATGCATTAGAAGAAGAACTAGATAATTCAGTTGTTGCAAATTTTGCAACAACTGCAAAAGATGGTAAAAAATATCAAGTGGATTATTATAACTTAGATGTTATCATAAGTGTGGGCTATCGTGTAAAATCAAAAAATGGTATTATATTTAGAAAATGGGCTAACAAAATTATAAAAGATTATTTGTTAAAAGGTTATGCCGTTAATGAAAAACGATTAGAATATCTTGAAAAGACAATTAAACTAATAGATATAGCAGGTAGAATTGATACGGAATTAAAAGGAAGTGAAGCAAAAGAAATAATTAAAGTTATAAACAATTATTCAAATGCTTTAAATTTACTCGATGATTATGATTATAAAAGAATAACTAAACCTAATGGAACTATAAATAATAAACAAATTACTTATGAAGATTGTATGGATATAATTGATAAACTTAAATTTAATAGTAATAGCAATTTATTTGCACTAGAAAGAAACGAAGGTTTAAAAGCAATTATAGGTGCTATATATCAATCTTTTAATGGTAATGACTTATATCAAACAGTTCAAGAAAAAGCTGCCAATTTTCTATATTTAGTTACCAAAAATCATACTTTCATTGATGGTAACAAAAGAATTGCCGCAACATTATTCATATATTTTCTAGAATTTTATAATATTCTTTACAACGAAAAGGGACAAGTTATTGATAATAATACACTTGTTGCAATTACACTACTAATAGCACAATCTAATCCTAAAGAAAAAGATGTACTAATTGATTTGGTGATGAATTTTTTAAGAAATGATAACTAATATAGAAGATTTATATAATCATTAATAATTAACTAAATCATAAACATAAAGGTGTAAATTTTTACATCTTTTTTCTTTTACTATTTTTATTCGACAAAAAACACCTATTCCCATTTTATATACTAATCATGGTGATAATATGAGATACAAATTTTTAATACCAATAACTCTTTCTATTATAGTAGGACTTTTTTTCGGAAAAATATTTTTTGACAATTATGAATCCACCAGTGTAACGGCCTTTGATGAAAAAGATAAAGTCTACATGCTCCAAATAGGAGTCTATTCCTCAAAAGAAAAAATGTCCTCATCATTTAAAGATTATGAAAAATACTTATATATCGAAAATGATGATGGTTTTCATCTTTATGTCGGAATTACTAAAGATAAAGAAATTGCTAGTACCATCAAGGAATATTACGAAAATAAAGGATATAGTATTTATGTCAAAGAATCTTTAATAGATAATAGTAGCTTTTTATCTGTACTTGGAGAATATGACAAAATAATTAGTATAACTTCAGAAGACGATATTCCTGATATAGAAAAAATCGTAATATCTAACTACAAGGAGATGGTATTAGAAAATGAAACTTAAACAGATTCCTGAATCAGAACGCCCTAGAGAAAAACTAATCAAATATGGCAAAGAAAACCTATCCGACAGTGAGCTTCTAGCCCTAATTTTAAAAACTGGAACTAAAGATGAAAATGCCCTAGAGTTAGCAATAAATATTTTAAAAGAAATAAAAAAATTAGAAAATTTAAAAAATATAAACTATGAAACCCTTTTAAAAATAAAAGGTATTGGTAAAGTAAAAGCTATTGAACTTTTAGCAATAACCGAACTATCTAAAAGAATTTATTATGATTTAAATTCATCTAAAAAAGATAAATACCAAACACCAGAAATAATCTATCAAAAAACCAAACACTTATTTAGAGACTTAAAACAAGAACATTTTTATTGTTTATACTTAAATTCAAAAAAAGAATTAATCGAAAGGAAGTTATTATTTATGGGAACTTTAAATAAAAGCGTTGTCCATCCAAGAGAAATATTTAAAGAAGCATATAACTTATCAGCTTCTTCTATAGTATGTCTTCACAATCATCCCAGCGGAGATCCTACACCTTCTAGTGATGATATTATGCTTACTAACTCTTTAATGAAAATAGGACAAATAAATCAAATACCTATTATTGATCATATTATAATAGGGAATAATGATTATTATAGTTTTTACGAAAATAATAGGAAAATGAGGAATTTATGAAAAAACTTCATTGGTATTACAAATTTCTAATTGTCTTTCTTATATTTTTTAGTATGTTTTTTTTATTAACTAAAAATATGTCCACCATTGTAAATAGTTCAGCTTATAAAAACTATATTAATTTTATTAGTGTTCCCTTTGATTTTTTAAATAAATATAATATTTTTAACTATAAAAATGTCTTAGATAGAAATGAAGCCTTAGAAAAGCAAATGATTGTTATCGAAAATGATAAACAAGAAAAACAAGATTTAGAAGAAGAAGTATCAAGTCTTAAAAAACTTTTGAAATTAGAAGATCTATATACAGATTATGATAAAGTATATGCTAAAACTATTCAAAGAAATAAAATGTATTGGTTTGATACTATTCTCATAGATAAAGGCAAAAATGATAATATCAAAGTAGGGGATGCTGTAATCTCTTCCTCTGGTTTAGTAGGACAAATAAAAAGCACTACCAAAGATTACAGTACTGTTAAATTAATAACAAGTAGTGATAAAGATAATAAAATATCAGTAGGAGTAAAAACCGCTAAAAGTTTTAAATATGGAACAATTATTGAATATGATTATCCCTACATTAAAGTAGAACTAACTACTAATAAAGAAGGTATAAAGTTAAATGATGAACTAGTAACCTCTGGCTTAGGTAACTTTCCTAAAAATATTGTTATTGGAACTGTTGAAAAAATAGGAAAAGATAGTTATGACATTGCTGATATTTTATATGTAAAACCCTCTGCAGATCTAGATAATATTAATTACTTGGCGGTACTTACTAAATGATATATTTATTAATATCCTTATTTCTAGATCTTCTTTTAGGAAATATATTAAACACAACTTATCAGCATTTAAATTATTTTTTCCCCCTTATATTTATAACTTCTCTTACATTATCCTATATTCTAATAAAAAACTATAAAATATTTTTTCCTACAATTATCTTAATAGGAATAATCTATGACACACTCTATAGTGATATTTTCTTATTAAATACTTATTACTTTATTTTAAGTTCGTTATTTCTTTATATCTTTTATAAAAATAAATCACCTAGTATTTTAAATATTATTTTAATATCTACTAGTATTTTTCTAATGTATGATATTTATATCTTTTTTACTCTTATTCTTTTAGACTATTCAGTCTTTAAAATAGATTATTTATTATATAAATTAATTAGAACTTTTCCTTTAAATTTCATCTATCTAATTATTTCTGTTTTAATATTAAAAAGTCGAATTTTTGGTTCTAAAAAAAAGTCCTTAAAGTTTTAAATAAATAATTATTTTCATAATATTTTCTAGGGTGAATCATTATGAAATATAAATCAGTAGAAAAATATTTAAATAAAAATAAAAAAGGCAAACAAAAATCTGCTAAAAGCTTTTTTTATAAGTTTTTTATTCGTTTATTTATTTGTATTTTAATAGTGCTAGCAGGACTTATCTTTTTAAAAACCAATAATGCCGCCAGTAGCAAAGTAGAAGCTTTCTTAAACAAATATGATATTAATATGGCCAGCATCAATGATTGGTATCAAAAACACTTCGGAGACATCGTTCCCTTTCAAAACATAGTCAAAGAAAACACCAAACTAGTATTTAATGAAAATCTAGTTTATGATGATGCTAGCACTTATAAAGATGGAGTAAAATTAAATGTTGAAGAAAGCTACCTAGTTCCCGTAATAGAAAGTGGTATTGTCGTTTTCATCGGTAATAAAGATGACTATGGTAAAACAGTCATAATAGAGCAAGTAGATGGAGTAGATGTCTGGTATGGAAATGTTGATAATATAAATGTTAGTCTCTATGACTATGTAAGTAAAGGAGAATTTCTAGCCGAAGCCAGCCAAAGCTTTTATATGGTCTTTCAAAAAGATGGGAAATATCTAGATTATAAAGACTATCTTAAATAAAATCTATATTCATCCCTTTACTTATGTTTTAATAATTCTTTCCATTCTAACAGGAATGTTTAAAGAGTTTTTCATGATTTTTTCTATTATTATCGTTCATGAATTAGGACACCTTTTAGCAGCCCAATATTATAATTGGAACCTAGATAAAATAGCAGTCTATCCCTTTGGAGGCTGTGTTAAATTTAATGAAAAATTAACTAGACCCTTAAAAGAAGAATTGATAATTCTTTTAAGTGGTCCTTTGATGCAAATAATATTTTTTATTTTCATTTCTATTCTAGAACAAAACGGATTTATGACCTATCGTAATTTTTTACTTTTTAGTTCTTATCATTATACACTTTTAATATTTAATCTTCTTCCTATTTATCCTTTAGATGGTGGAAGAATATTAAATCTTTTTTTAAACTTTTTTCTTCCCTTTAAAAAAGGTAACAAAATCGCCATTATTATCGGAGTAATTATTATAATAATCGCAGTATTTCTCTATCAAAATATTAATTTTATTCTAATGGGTATCTTATTATTCTGTGAACTATTATTATATTTAAAAAGACAACCTTATCTTTATAATAAACTGCTCTTAGAAAAATATATGCAAAATAAAAATTATAAAAAAATGAAAATAATTAAAAATAAAGATTCAATGTACAAAGAAAAAAGACATATAATTTTATATAAAAACAAATATATAACTGAAAAAGATTATTTAAATCAAAGATTTAAGGTGATTAAATGAGAAAATTAATAATTTTTTTTATGATAATTCTTCTTGTAGGACTAATCATAATAAATTTACCAGAAGAAAAATCTGAGCCAGAAACTTCTCAAGAAACAAAAGAAACTGAAGAAATAAAAGGAGTCTTTATCTCTTATATTGACTATGGACACTTAAAAAATAAAACTAAAGAAGAAATGGAAAAACTAATAACAGATATGATAAATAATATCTCTTACTTTGGACTAAAATCCATTATTCTGCAAGTAAGACCTTTTAGTGATGCCATTTATCCTTCAGAAATTTATTTATCCTCAAAAGTAGTGGTAAATGAAGAAGGAGACGAATTGCCATTAGATATTTTAAAATATTTTATTGATACCGCTAAAGAAAAAAATATCGAAGTATATGCCTGGGTTAATCCTTATAGAATAAGAAGTGAAAATAATATTACTGATATAAACGAAAACTCCTATTATTATAAATGGTTAGATACTAATAATATCGAACGAACGAAAAATGGTATCTATTTAAACCCGGCCTCTAGTGAAGTATTAGACTATATCACTAAAGGTTTAAAAGAACTATGCGAAAACTATGATATTAAAGGAGTAATATATGATGATTACTTTTATCCTAGTGATACAATTGATTTAGAAAACTATGAAGCAACCGACAAATCAATGACTTTAAAAGAATATCGTTTAAATAACATTAATAATTTATTAAAAGAAAGTTACGAAACTATAAAAAGTGTTAACGAAGATTTAAAATTCGGAATATCTCCCGCTGGTAATATTGAAAATAATTTAGATTTAGAATATTTAGATGTTAAACATATCATGGGAGAAGACTATTTAGATTTAATAATTCCTCAGCTTTATTATGGTTTTAATAATAGTTCAAAGCCCTATATTAATACCTTAGAAAGTTGGGCAGAATTAAATACTTTAGGAAAAGATTTTTATGTAGCACTTTCTCTGTATAAATCGGGAAAAGTAGACCAGTATGCTGGAAAAGGCGAAAATGAATGGCTAGAGGAAACCAATATCATAAAAAAACAAATTTTAATTTCTCGCAATATAAACAATTATAAAGGATTTTATATTTTTAGATATGAATATTTATTTAATACTTATAATAATTCCAATCTCACCAAAGAAGTAGAAAATTTAAAAGATTTAATTGACAATAGCTAGAGTAAAAAAATCTAGCTTTTTTTAATATTTATTTACATATTACTTCAATATTTGCTATACTAAGATTAGTAAAGTATCATAAGGAGACTAACTATTAAAAGTCAATATAAATTTTGAAAAATTTAATAGTTTGT
>URXR01000037.1 GCA_900551925.1 uncultured Mycoplasmatota bacterium
CATAACGGGCTGTTTCTCTTATTGGTTTTAATTCTTTTAATTCTTTTTCTAGCAATTCTATAGTTTCTAAATAGTCTTTTTCATATGATGTTTTTGATAGACTATCTTTAGCGGTTAAATATATTTCAGTATAATAGTCCATGTTGAAATTAGAAGGAAGTACATACATAAAGGTATCTAGTTTGCCATCTCCTACGGTGGAAATTCCTTTGTTATCATAGATATATAAAGGACTTGTTATAGTTCCTACAACAGTATAAGTATTTGTTTTCAAATAATCTTCATAACCTGGTTCTAAGGTTATTATGTCTCCTATTTGATAAGTTCCGTTTTCTACTAAAATTTCTCCATTTTTAGTAGGCATTTTTCCAGAGATTAAATTTACTTTATTGATATTATCTTGATAAGAATAAATTTTAGTGCTTTCACCATTTATTAAAGTTTCATAAGAATAACTAGGAACAACTTTTAAAGAATTATTAAGTGTTTGTAAGGATTTTACATCATTATCCGTAAGACCCATAGTACTAACTATTCTAAAATCCATAAGAGCATAATCATCATAATAATTATCCATAGTTTTGATCATATCAGAAGATGTTTCTCTAACTCCAGAGAAGAAGGCACTACCCAAGGCCACGATAAAAATAAGTGACAAGAATCTTCCTATTGATTTAATAATTTTTTTGACACTATTCTTATATAGTAACATTACCAATTAATTTCCTTTACTAATTTTGGGTTTTTATTGATAATTACATCTTCAATTTGACCATTTTTTACTTTAATTACTTTGTCGGCAATCTCACTAATAATAGCATTATGAGTAATTATTATAGTAGTCATATGGGAAGTATGACAAGTATTTTGTAAAAGTTCTAAAATCATACGTCCCGTTTTAGAATCTAAAGCTCCGGTTGGTTCATCACAAAGTAAAACTAAAGGATTTTTGGCTAGTGCTCTAGCGATACTAACACGTTGTTGTTCTCCTCCGGAAAGCTGTGCTGGAAAATGATTTTTTCGTGATTCTAAGCCTACTTGTTTTAAAACAGTTTCACTGTCTATAGGATTTTTACAAATTTGGCTAGCAAGAGAAACGTTTTCAAGAGCAGTTAAATTTCCTACTAGATTATAAAATTGAAATACAAAGCCAATATCATAGCGACGATATTTAGTTAGTTCTTTTTTGTTGTATTTAGAAATTTCTTCATTATTTACGAAAACACTTCCACTGGTTGGAGTATCCATTCCTCCTAAAATATTTAGGATTGTGGTTTTCCCTGCTCCAGATGGTCCTAGAACGACAACTAATTCACCTTTTTCAATGGTGAATGAGGCTTTATCAATTGCTTTAATGGTTACTTCTCCCATTTTATAGGTTTTAGTTAAATTTTTAACTTCAATAAAAGCCATATAATCCCCTCTTTTCCAGTATTTATTTTTTCTTAGTAATAACTTTTTCTAAAAAAATTCTATTTTTAAAACTACCACGTTTTTCGTTTTTTTCTAAACCTATCTTTGCTACTTCTTCAATACTTGAATTTTCTAGCTGGCTTAAATATTTCATTACCTCAAGAAGATCTGCTAATTCTTCTAATCTTTTTTTATCTTGCGATTCCAAAACTTCATAACATTCTTCTAATAATTTTTTTTCTAAAGCTTTTTTATATTCCTCTTCTGTTAAAATTCTGGTAATAGGTTCTTCTCCATTTATTTTAATTATTTCAGGAATTTTATCCCTTACTAATTTATTATACTTTTCTTCCATATTAATTCTCCTGTATTTTATTATATTATATTTCTATTATAACTTATTTTTGTTTCAAAATAAATAGAAAAATAAATAGATATGAAAAAAAAGAACTATAAAAGTTCTATATCTTCGTCTTCTTCTACATAAACTGGTTTTTTTATGACAGTCTTTATATTATCTTTGCTAGCTTCTTTCCTAGGATTTATAATGTCTCCTGGTTTGGCTTCTTTGATTTTTGGTTTTTCAAAATCTTCTTTTGATGGAGTATTAAATTCTTCTTCAAAGACATCAATAGTTGGAAGTTCTTCTTCTACTGGTGGTATTGGTTTTGGTGCTTCTTTAGGTATAGCTTTAGATATTGGTTGTTTATTTTCTTGATTAGTTATTCTTTCTATTTGGTCTTTGATTCCAGTTGGTCTATCTTGAGGAATATTTTGATTTTGAGGTTTTTTAAATACTTTCGTTTTGTCTAAATCATCATTATTTGATTCAAGAATTATTTTAGGCTTACCATTATCATAATATCCAGTATGATTAACCGTACCATGATAGCTAGTTTGATTAGTACTTAACTTAGAGGCATCAACGTCTTTGTTACTTGATCTATAGGCAATAATTATAATAATAATTGAAATTAATAATAAAACTACTCCGATTGTGATTAAAACACCTGGGAATTCTAAAAACATTTGAAGTTCCACTTTACCAACTCCTTTTACTCTATAATGATAATAACAAAAAAAATATAGAAGTGCAAGAAGTTTTCGGATTTTATTTCTTGTTTGACTATATTTTTTTATCTTTTGGTAAAATTTTGATAATTACTTTATTGGAAAAATCTAAGCTATTTTTTAAAGAAACTAATATTTCATATTTTAAATTTTTTATACATTCTAATTTATTAGGAATAAAATGTCCATAGTCTAAAATGTCATCTAAAATATTGTATTTTATGCTATTTATGTTGCCAATACTTTTTACTTCGTTAGCTATCCATAATTTTTTTTGTCTTTCAAAACTTTCTTCAGATATTTTAATATCTTGTAAATAATTATGAAGTTCTTCGCTTAATTGGTCTTCTTTTTTAGAAATAGCATTAAATTCAATAATATAGTGTGTTTCATTTTCTGTTACTCGATACAAGGAGTTAATAAACATATTATTATTAAGCCATTTTTCTCTAATATCAGAGGTTACTCCTAGACCAATATTTATTAATATATGTAGATATAAATCTAGTTCAAAGTTTGATATGTTTAAATTTTTTAATTTGTTTTTATTTATTTTATAGGCTACGGAAATCCTTGGACTATCAACATTTAAAAATACTTCTTCATATCTTTTTACTACATTATCATCTTCTGGTTCATAATATTTTTCTATTTTTTCTTTACCATTTTTAAAGTTTTTGGTATTTTCTTTGATGATTTCTATAGCTTCTTTTGGATTAAAATTACCAACACTTATAAGAAACATATTGTCTGGTCTATAGAAACTTTTATAACATAATTCTAATTCTTCTTTAGTTATTTTTACGATGTCTTCATCGGTTCCAATTACTTTATTACGATATGGATCATGAGCAAAAATATTTTCTTTTACCTTTTCGTTTAAAACTCTATCTGGGGAATCTTTATACATACTAGCTTCTTCTAAAATTATACCTTGTTCTTTTTCTACTAAAGCTTCGGTTATATCTAATTTTTGTAACCAGTTTAAAAGATATACTAAATTCTTTTTATAGCTTTTATTTCCTATTATATAATAACTAGTAAAGTCATGAGAAGTTGAAGCATTAACATCTGTGCCATATTTTTGATAAAATTTAAAAGGATCTTCTTCTTTTTCAAACATTTTATGTTCTAAGAAATGCGCTATTCCGGTTGGAGTTTCAATCAGTTTACCATCTATTTTAAATTTGATATCACGTCCTCCGTATTTAGTAGCAAATACAGTGGTGAAATCGTTTTTCTTTTTTAGAGGTACTAAAAATACTTCTAAGCCATTTTCTAATTTTTCATAAAAAAGTTTTTCTTTAAAATTGTTTATTCTTATTTCTTTCATTGTTCTAATTCCTTTAATAAAAAAATAGTGTCGATGTTTATTTTGTTGGCAACTCGGATAACATCTTCTTTGGTTATATTTTTAATATTAGTAATTTGATCTTTGATAGGATCACTGTCCATATAAAGATTATTGAAATGGCTATCTACTATGGCACCTTGGTAATCGGCTATTTCTCTTAATAAACTGATTAGTACTTCTTTGGCATTTTTAAGGTCTTGAGCAGTAAATTTTCCTTGCTTCATATTTTGCATTTCTTTTACTATTTCTTTTTTAGTAGATTCGTAATTTTCTTTGGAAATGCCAGCATGAACATAAAACATTCCATCTAAACGATTTATGCTTGAGGAAATGCTATAAGCATAAGAATTTTTTTCTCTGACATTTTTGAAAAGTTTAGAATTGGGAGAATTTCCTAAAATTATATTATAAGCTAAAGCTGGATATTTTTTCTCATAAGCAGATAATTGATTTAATGAACCTCCCATTACTAAACGAGATTGACTGAAATTAGAATTTTTTTCAGTTTCCGTATAAGGCTTTTCATAAGTGATATAAAGTTCATTTTTGGTAGTAGTTCTTTTTTCAGGATTAAATAATTTTGATATAGCTGTTTCTACTTCTTGAGCTTTAATATTTCCTATTACAAAAATATCAATATTATTAGTTTTGAAAAAACTATTATAATAGTTATATAAATTGTGAGGATTTATTTTTTCTAAATCAGGTAAGTTACCTTCAACAGAAGCTGAGAATGGTTTTGATTTTCCAAGTAGTTTTTTATATTCGATAAGGCTATAATAACTGGGATTTTCTTTTTCTCTACTTATATCAGATTTTAATCTTTCATAAATAATATTAAAAGATTTTTCATCAAATGAATTATCAGTTACATTAGGATTTAATAATATATCAAAGAAAAATTCTAAACCTTTTTGGAATAAACCTTTTTCAGCATATTTATCTTCAATAACAGAAAGATTTAGTTCACTAAAGATATGTGTTCCTTTACGATAGTTTCCTCCTCCGATAGTTACTCCGTATAATTCTTCTTCTTTGATGTTTAATTCTTTCTGAGTTTTATAATTTTTCGATGAAAAAAGAAGATTGTTAATCAACATATTTCTAAGTGTTAACTCTTCTTTTTTAAGTTTTTCCCAGAAAATTGTTTTAACTAAAATGGTTTTGAAATCTTTATTTTCAATTATATGTAGTTTATAACCTTGTTTATCAATAGTATTTATATTCACTTGATCACCTCACTATTATTATAAGCGATTTTTAATATATTATTGATTCGAGAGCTAAAAAAATAGCTTGAGAAAAGGATTTTTCTCTTTCAGTAGGTGTTAAAACTTTACTCCTATCAACATTATCAGATACTGTTAAAAGTGAGGCTGCTTCTTTTTTGGCTTTTAAAGCTTCATAAAAAAGGGCAAAAGTTTCCATTTCAACTCCTAGGCAATTATATTTAATGGTATTTTTATCTTCATAATCAGAATAAAATACATCGCTTGTATTTATTGTACCTTGATATAATAATAAGTCAAGCCTTTTAGCTGTTTCTTTTATTTTTGATGTTAAGTCGTCAGAAGCCTTTAAAATATTTTTAGATTGGCCTGAATTACTATAAGCAAAATTTGATAAAGTGTAGGCTTGCTCTGCTAGAATTAATTCATTTATGTCAATATCTTTGGTTAGGGATTTGCAAGAGCCTACTCTTATTATTTTGTCCACATCGTAGAAATTAAATAGCTCATGAGCATAAATAGCCATGCTAGGCATACCCATGCCTGAAGCCATAACTGTGACTTTTTTATTTTTATAAAATCCTGTATAGGCTAGCATTCCTCTTACTTCGTTTACTAATTTATAATTTTCTAAGTAATGCTCTGCTATAAAGGTAGCTCTTTTGGGATCTCCAGGCATTATTACTAAGTTTGCTATGTCATCTTTTTTAGCATTTATATGGGGTGTCATATTATTCCTCCTCGTTCTCTTCTAATTTTACTAAAACTTCTCTTGGTTTGGAACCGTTTTGGGGCCCAATAATTCCTCGTTCTTCTAGTAAGTCTATTATTCTAGCCGCACGGTTATATCCTAATTTAAATCTTCTTTGAAGTAAGGAAGCGCTGGCTTTTCCTTGGGTAATAACAAATTCAACAATATCATTATAAAGAGGGTCATCATATTCTTCTTTATCATTTTTAACGGTATTTTCTTTGATGTTTTGATCAACACTATCTAAATTAATAAAGTTTTGGTCAAATGAGGCTTTTTGCTGAGAAACAGTGTAATCAACAACTTTTTTGATTTGATTTTCATCAATGAATGCTCCTTGAATTCTTTCTGGAGTACTTTCCCCCATAGGAAGGAATAACATGTCTCCTTTTCCTAATAGTTTTTCAGCACCGACCATATCTAGAATAGTTCTAGAATCAATGCTTGATGAAACGGCAAAAGAAATCCTTGAAGGAATATTGGCTTTGATAAGACCTGTGATAACATCTGTTGATGGTCTTTGAGTTGCTATAATTAAATGAATCCCGGCTGCTCTAGCCATTTGAGTAATTCTCATGATTGAGTCTTCTACTTCTTTACCTGCTACTAGCATTAAGTCAGCAAGTTCATCTACTATTACAACGATATATGGCATTTTAGCTAGTTTTTCATCATCAGGAAGTTTTTTGTTTTTTTCTTCTACTAATTTGTTATAACCTTCAATGTTTTTAGTTTTATATTCTTCGAATAAATCATAACGTCTTTCCATTTCTGATACTGCTCTTTTTAAAGCAACTGAAGCTTTTCTGGGATCAGTTACAACTGGTGTTAAAAGATGAGGAATGCCGTTATAAATAGATAATTCTACCTTTTTAGGATCAACTAAAATTAATTTTACTTCATCAGGTCTAGCTTTCATTAAGATAGAGATAATTATAGTATTAATGCAAACAGATTTACCAGAACCGGTTGCTCCGGCAACTAAAAGATGGGGAGTTTTATTGATTTCACACCATTTAACTTTACCCATGATATCTTTACCAAGAGCTACTGCTAAAGGCATGTTTTGAGTTTGTTTAGGCATTAATTCTAAAGTTTCTCTAATAGTTACTGGTTGGGCTTCATCGTTAGGCATTTCTACTCCTACAGTGCTTTTACCAGGAATAGGAGCTTGAATTCTAATATCTTTTTTAGCTAAAGCTAATGATATTTCTTTATTTATAGTAAGAAGTTTAGAAACTCTAGTTCCAGAGGAAAGTGATAATTCATATTGGGTAACAGTTGGTCCAATATTTACTTCGACAACTTTAGCATTTATACCAAAATCATGAAGAACTTTTTCTAAAGCTTCAATATTTTTTTCTATTACGGTATGATTAGCAGTTTTTTTATTCTTTTTAGGAGCTTCCAATAGTTCTAAAGATGGTAAATTGTAACTTTTATTAAGGTTGCCTGCTTCTTTTGAAGGTGTAGCAGTTTCTTTGATATTGTTGTTGTTATTTATTTTAGTTAATTCTTTAATATCATGAACTACTAATTTTTCATCATTGTGATCAACTATTTTAGCTTCTTTTTCATCTTCATCATCATTAGTTTTTGGCTTTTTATGTGATTTTATGTTTTTAGCTTTTTCTTTACCTTTATCATAGATATCTTTAATTGAAAGTCCAGTAAAAATCATGAAACCTGCTACTAACAGAATTGGTACTACTACTCTAGTTCCTTCAGCTTCAAATAAGGCATAAAAACAAGAAGAGAAAATTGCTCCTAGAAGGCCTCCCCCAGTATTGGCAAGAGCCATATTAAAAATTCCTACTTGAACGCTTTTATCCATAATTTTTTCGATACCAAGCATTAAGTAATCTATAGTTTCAGTAAAGATTTTACTAGTATTAATATTATCTAAAACGTAGTTTTGGTGCATTAGGACAACAATTCCTACTACAAACAGATATATTCCAACCATTTTAGAAGATAATAAATTTATTCCTTTACGATTTATTATTATATAAACTCCGGCAATTAATAGAACTAATAGCAAGAAGAAATATAAATTTCCTACTAGAAAAAGGGCAAATGAGGCAATAACTCTTCCCACTATTCCATATTTTCCTATTCCCAAAATAGCTGCCAAAATTAAAACAATTCCATATAATTCTACTAAATATGTAGGTTTTTCGTTTTTCTTAGTTTTTCTACTTTTTTTCTTAGCCACATGATCACTCCTACTCTAATAACATTATAGCACAAATGATTTTAAAAGCACAATTTATTTTAGAATAAATTATAAAGAGAAAAGTCTAATTGACTTTCCGAAAACTTTTCTGATTTTTTAAATAAGATAAAATATTTTCTAATAAAAAAGGATGGTCTACTTTATTTATAGCAAAACATTTAATACCTAAATCTTTAAAAGAAGACCCACAGTGATATAAAATACTTTTATCTAGGATTATAAATCTATCATGAAATCCATTATGTATAAAGGTACTTATATTAGAATACTGACTATTGTATTTTTTAATTAATTCTAAATCAAAGTTCTTGCTATAAATTTTAATACCCACTTTTATATCTCGTAATAAGTCAAATAACTTTTTTCCTGCATAGTTATCTATTATTATTATTTCTTCCCGAGCTTTACCTAAAATATCCATCATTAGAGAATAAGCATCATATATCTGACCCTCAAAGAAGATATGATTATTTACAGTATTATCTAACTTATCTAGTATCAAATCTATTTTAGTATCGTGTTCTAGAAGTTTTGTTTCTACAGTGGATATTCTTTTATTATAATTACCAAATGTAATATAACGTTTCATTAATACAAAAGTATTAATTATATCAATACTTACACTTACAGCTTTTTCACTTTTAAGAATTGTTGCTAACATTAATATACCTTTTTCTGCAAATACTCTAGGAAGTGTTCTTCTACCACCATGATTATTATTTGAAATTCCATTTTGGAATATCAAGTTCTTATATTCATCATTAGTAAGTACAAACATATATTCAAATGGAAATTTATCTATATTCCTTGTTACAGCTTTGTTTAAATTGAAGGTTGTATATTCATATATTTTAGCTAAATCACTATCAAGCATCACTTGTTTACCTCGTACTTCATATATTAGGTCTTCTATTTTAATATTATCTTTCATAATTAAATCAGTCATAATAAAACCTCCTGTATTAAATAAAACTATAAAACAATAAAGATATTTTGTAAAATAACTATTTAACAAAATTTAATACAATATAAAAATGAAATATAAAACTTCATAAAAAGAAATTTATATATTTCATTTTAAATACATATCAAAGTATTAATTTTATAGAAATTTAGACTTATCAACAAAAAAGAGTTCTTTCGTCTTTGAAAGTATTAAACTTTCAAGACAAAAGAACATTTCATAATTCTTTATTTTTTATTTCTATTTTTTATTCGTGCAAACATTGAATAGCCATGCAAAATTACTTACCCGTAATTTTGCATAGTCAGTTGCAATAGTTATCAATACCTTACGGTGTTATGACAAGGCGGGATGAGTAGTAAGCGAAAGCGCAACCATCGCTGAAGCTCGAGTAAAACGCTCCGGCATTAGAACCATTGTTACAGTAACCACCACGAACGAACCAAGGGTTGCTAGAGTAAGCTAGGTAGGAGAAATCTGAATGCCAACCTCTACTTGAGGTATTTAATACTTCTTTTATTCCATCTCCTAATTTACTTCTTATTCTTTGACTATTACTTGTTCCAAAACTATATTTATCATAATATTTGCTATCAGGATATGAATATGTTCCTGCATATGATGTATAATTTCCTTTATCATATAGTATTCCGGTATAACCTGAATTATCACTTGTTGAAAACCCACTCATCATGGTTGTTCCATCATTACTTACTATATTTCCCATTACATAATCATATGCTCCTCCACTCATATCATATACTCCATAAATATTTCCTGTTGTTGAGGCTACTTTGCTTAAATCTTTTGTTGTGCTTTTTGTATTGGTTCCATATTCTAGTAAATATCCATCATAAGTATAAAATCCATAACTATTATACTGGGTTGTACTTGTTTGGTCGGTATATGTTCCATTTATTGGTGTTGAACCTCCAACATTTCCTCCACTTCTTCCTGTATAATAACCACTACTATTATTTATATATACTTCTCTGTTTACCCCATATTTTGAATGGGATAAATATGCTACTGCTCCCCATTCCATATTCTTTATCATATGCGTATCTGTATTTGTACTAAATCCGTATGTATTACCTTCATCATTCATAGCCATTATATTGGTTTCAAATGAACTTACTCTTTGGCTTCTTATACTACTTAAATCTGGTTTTGTTGTTATATTATCTATTGTTCCTGTTAATTCAAACTTTCCTACCCAAAAACCAGTTAACTCCTCTTCTCCAAAGGTAAAAGCTGGATGAGTATAATATTTATTATTACAGGTACTATCTGTGCAAATATTACCATTTATTTTACATATTTCACTTGTTCCATCTCCGCCTTCTCCTTGAATATTATCAGTACATGTTATTTCTCCAGTTGATTTTGTACCTCTTTCAAATATTATATCTATTTCTTGAGGATTACTTGTTTTTATCCCATCACTATTATAATTCCAGACTTTATATTTATATCTTGGCACCCATACCTGCATTGTACTTATCATATCCATTGGGATAGAACTCCCATTTTCTCTTCCTTCATATCCTCTTAAATTGTAATAAAATAATGTATTTTCATTTTCCCTATAGTTTACTTCATCACTATAATAAGTCTTTATTTCTTCTTCACTTATAACATCATTTATTACTATCGCATCACTTATTGTTCCTGTAAAATATTCTATATGATTCCCATTCGGCTGAGGATTTGCACCCACAAATATTGGCTGAACCGAAGTTTTTATTGTATCTGTCACTGATAGTGAGGTTTCTAACTTACCATTTATATACAATTTTAAGGTGTTTCCATCATATGTTCCTACTACTGTATACCATTTATTTAACTCTATTTCATTTTTAGTATTAACTATTTGATAACTATTATTATTTTCTCCATATATTACAAAACCTAATAAATTACTAGTATTTATATTAATATAAAAACCCGCAGTATCAGGATTTCCTATTACAATATCTGATTCAGTATATTCAATTAATTTAAATCTAGTTATTACTGTTATTTTATTACCAAAATCATAATCATTATATCCAGCATTTATATATGAAGTTGTTCCGTTAAATTCTGTTCCTTCTTCTGTATAATTTGCATTAGTTAAATATGTTTCTTGATTTCCAAACTTTTTATTAAATACTAAATTGCTATTTGGTTGATAATTTATTTCTTCACTATAGTACTCTTCTATCTCTTCTTCACTTATTACATCTTTCATTACTATCGCATCACTTATTGTTCCTGTAAAAGTTTCATTAGTTATTCCACTTGCATTTGGATTACCTCCAATATACAAAGGTTGTGTCGATATTTTTGTTGCTATAGTTAATGATAATGATGCTTCTAACTCACCATTTATATATAATTTTAATGTCTTTCCATCATAAGTTCCCACTGCTGTATACCAGGTATTCATTTCAATAGTTGTTGTTGAAATCACCGATTTATAAGAAGATGAACTTGAATCATACACAGAAAATACTATATTATTAGGAACAGAGATTCTTAGATAAAAACCTGCAGTTTCCGCATTACTTATTATATGTTGTGATAATCCTGTTTTTGTTGTTTTAAATCTTGCTACTACAGTTATAGTTTTTCCAAAATTATAATTTGCATTACCAGTATTTACATACTGTGAGCCATTAAAGATTTTTCCTTCATAAGTATTACCTTCATTATAAACTTTGGTATGATCATAAGTTATACTATTAGCCCACATTTTATTATCATAGTCATACCATTTATATTCTAAGCTTTTGTTAGTTTCATCCGCTTTATTCCATGTTTTATTTTCTTCATCATAATATACTGGCACCATACTACTATCAAGTACTGGAGGATTTGGTTTATTATTTACTACTTCTACTTCAATTGTTTTTTCCCCTGTTATTGTATCACTAAAAAGAGCATATGATGTTTTTGTTATACTTACTCCAATAAATATTGCTATTAAAATCATTCCAACACTAAATAAAGATAGAAATACTTTATTTATTTCCTTTACATCTTTATTTAATGTCCTATAAAAGTACCCCCCCCCCAAGTCT
>URXR01000038.1 GCA_900551925.1 uncultured Mycoplasmatota bacterium
TCATATTATGTTCCTTAATAGCGCCTTCCATCCTTTCGACGGTTACGCCTGGCCAATTAGCTACCTTTAAATTAGCTCCTGTATATGCATTAAATAAAGTCGTTTTTCCACAGTTTGGGTTACCTATAAATCCTACAGTTATTTCTTTTGACATGGAACCACCTCGATATGTTCACTAATATCTTTCCCTAAAGCAAAACGTGTACCTCTTAGATTAATTGCAAGAGTTCCGTTGTGCTTTTTATGCAAAATTTCTATTTCTGTATCCAAAGTCATTCCTAAAGCCTGTAATCTTCTCTGGGTTTGAAAAGCTAAGTCCATCGAAATAACACAATATTTTCCATGAATATTCCCTTCACTTAAATTCATACTTCCTCCTAGATACTTTAGTAAGTTTAAGACCGTCCAAAACATTTGTCAAATACTTGATAAATAGTTATTAAAAGTGTGTTATACTCAAGTCATGAAAATTATCATATCTCCTGCAAAACAAATGAAGTCAAATGAAGATACTTATTTTCCTCTAACTTCTCCATTATATTTAGAAAAAGCCAAAAAGCTTGTCGGACATTTATCGAAACTATCTTATCAACAACTAAAAACTGTCTTAAATTGTTCTGACTCCCTTGCCAAAAAAGCTTTTGAAAACTATCAGACCATCGACTTTGATCACAATCCATCAATGGCAATATTAAGTTATAATGGGATTCAATATCAATATATGGCTCCATCTGTTTTTACTGATGAAGAATTTGCGTATATTCAAGATCACCTATTCATTCTATCCGGACTGTATGGAATCTTAAGACCTTTTGATGGAATCGTTTCTTATCGTCTGGAGATGCAGGCCAAATGCCCTTTCTCCCTTTATGAATATTGGAATCAAGATCTAGCAGATGCGATCCAGGATGATACGATCTTAAATCTTGCCAGCGAAGAATACGCAAAATGTATTCGTAAATATAAAAAACTTATTGACGTTCGCTTCTGTCAAAGGGTTCAAGGTAAACTTAAAGAAAAAGGTGTTTATGCCAAAATGGCACGAGGCGACATGGTTCGATATCTAGCGCAAAATCAAATTGAAACCATTGATCAGGTAAAAACTTTTAATTATCAAAACTATGTTTTTTCACCTGAAGACAGCACCGGTTCATTATTAACATTTATCCAGGAATGATCCTGGATCTTTTTATTAAAAAAAACACGCTTGATTTAAGCGTGCTCATTGGCAAAATATTCAAAACATATCTGATTGATATCTCCGATCACATTAACACCATTCGTACCTAATGTAGTAAATATGGCAATACTATAAGGAATATTTACTTCTTCTACAAATCCAGCCACATTTTCTGCATAATCAAAAGATCCATATTTCTGGGCTGCATGCGTATTGATTCGCAAATCAAGATAATTATTAGGCATGGCATTTTTCATATTCTCAATCAAAGTTGAAAAGGAATCTTTATGATCATAAAGATATTGTAATACATCGCCCGTATAATTTGGTGTTAAAACATTCTCATAAGAATAAAATTCATCATCCATTTGGCGCGATGTATATTTAGTTGCCTCTTGTTTAAAATTCGTCCATCCGCCAAGATTCTCAAATAAGATATGTCCTGCCGTATTGTCTGATTTTATGATCAAAGAATTCAATAACATTTCTAGGGTAATGTTAGAACCTGCCGCATATTCATCGGCAACTCCGGCTCCACTTTCATAATATGCTGGATCATAATATAGTGTATCCTGTAAAGTGATTTCTCCATTATTCACTTTTTCATACCATATCATTGCCAGCGGTAATTTATATACACTTGCAGCCGTAAATTCAACATCTCCATTGATTTCATACGCTTCAATATCATCTAGAGATCGAATTGATATGCCTATTTGTTCCTGCGAAATGCCATTCTCAGTTAAATAAGCGTTGATCGAATCAATCAATTGTGTACTGGGTTCTCTAGTGTTCACGACCACTTCTTCTTGTTTGCTTGTTTTTTCTGTTGTATCCTCAGCTACCTCTGCTTCAAATTTTCCATCAAAGATAAAAGATCCAATAACAAGTCCTAAACAAAGACAAACAACAATGCTAAGCGCCTTTATCAATATATCCTTGGACAAGAGATTACTCTCCTTTAGAACATTGCTCTAGGATAGATACTACAAGTCGAGTCTGATCGCAGAGTTTTTCATAAGCTTCTATATCATTTAAACGCGTAATTCTTTCAAATTCAGCACATTCATAGGTCATATGCATGATCTGTTCGATACCTATATTCAGAGTGGTCGATACATCTTTTTTACCAATCATATCTTTTTTAGGTGGAATAAATTCAACATGAGAACAAACTCCACAACTTGATCCAAATACACGAATCGTTCCCTGATCCCCTTGAATATATACATGATTTTCACTTGAACTGTCTTTAGCACCTACGCACGTTGCGATAAATCCTGGATATCGCATGATCAAGATTCCACTGGTATCAATGCCATTATATCCTCTATTCGCAATATATGACACGGACTCCGGTTTTCCAAAGATACCTGTTACAAAGTGAATACAATATACATTGATATCCATCAAGGCACCACCATTGAATGCAGGATCGAAGGCATTTGTCTGTTCATGGTTTTTATACTTTCCATAACGAGATGAATACTGAGAGAAATTACATTGAACAAATTTAAGTTCACCACAATCTTTTAAATGTTCTTTGACCAAAGCATAGTTTGGTAAATGGATCGTTGTGATCGCTTCAAAAATGAATACATTATTTTCTTTAGCAAGTTCAAACAATTCATTACACTCTTTTAAAGTTGGTGTAAATGGCTTTTCATTAATCACATTCTTTTTTGCTAGAATCGCTTTTTTAGACTGTGAATAATGCAGGGAATTTGGACTGGCAACATAGATTGTATCAATTTCTGGATCATTTAACATTTCATCAAGATTCCAATAATACTTTTTTACACCATGTTTTTGTGCATATTCACAAGCCTTTTGTTCACTTCTTGAATATACCGCTTCAATTGACATATGATCAGTCATATTGACGGCTTGGATCATTCTGTCAACTATTACTCCTGTGCCAATTGTTCCTATCTTCATCTCTTTCTCCTTTTTTATGACTTTCTTTTCGATTATCTTTTTTCTTGGAATCATTTTTGCGGGATTTTGGTTTATCTCGGTAAATTCTGAAACATACACCATCTTCCGTATTATATCCTTTTACCTTGTATTTATTTGCCTTGGCAACTTTCGATACGATAGAAAGACCTAAACCAAAACGACCACCTTCACCTTTTTCATAAGGTCTAAACAAAGATTCGATCCTATCTTCTGGCATCTTTGGACCATCATTTGAAATCTTTAGATCATCTTCTGTCACGGTTATCTTAATATATGATTTTGCATACCTAAAAGCATTGTCCATGATGTTTTCAATGGCAACACGCCAAGATTCTAATAATCCATCAAAGAAAACTTCCTCAACTTCTGTAATAACACGAATTTCTGAACGAATCACTGCAGAATTTAGTACAACTTCTTCGACAACCTCTTTCATGTTCGTTACAACACCTTTGGAATCACTCGTAACAAGATATTCAACACGGTTTAAATACAACAAGTTATGCACCTTATCCTCTAAACGCTGGGCATTGTCTAAAATAACATCGACACTGCCTTCCAGTGTTCCATATGGATAAATACCATCTTTGATCATATTAGAGATGGCTTTTACTACTATATCTTTATCATCTTTATAAGTTATTCCATACCATTTATCTGTTGTTTCTAGAACTTTTACTTCAGCTTTATTTTCTTCTATTTGTTTAGTTACAACATCAGGTATTAGATATTCTACTTCTTCTAGATTTTTACTATTTTTTTCTAAAAATGGTAAAAGATTATCTTCAATATGCTTTATGAATTCTTTAGGAAATCCTAGTAAATTCATTGATACTAAAGTATTCTCTTTGATATATTCTTTTTCATGGGTATTTAAAGATTCTTTTTCTATTTTACCATTTACTATTTCTATTTTAGATTCATCTAAAGATATTAATTTATTATCTTTAATATTGCATACTCCTCTTTTGACAGAACCGTTTAAAGTAATAGTGTTTTTTACTTTATATCCTACTAAGGCGTAATGTTCTTTTGAAGATACTAAATTATTATCTAAGAAGTCTGCGACTGTTTTTAAAGAATGAAATCCATAGAAATCATCAGCATTTATAACAGCGAAATTCCCTTTTATTAGATTTCTAGCAGCGTATAAAGCATGAGCTGTTCCTAAAGGTTTTTTTCTTCCTGTTAAATCATATTCTTTAGGAATATCTTCTAATTTTTGAAAAGCATAGTCTACTTTTATATGTTTTTCTATTCTTTTACCAATCGTATCTTTAAATATTTTAAAGTTTTCTTCTTTTATAATAAAAATTACTTTAGTAAAACCTGCTCTTATGGCATCATAAATTGAATAATCAATTATAAATTCTCCATTGGGTCCGACTGGTTCAATTTGTTTTAAGCCTCCAAATCTTGAACCTAGTCCGGCGGCCATGACTACTAAAATTTTTTCCATTTTTTACACTCTCCTTATGCTTTTATGATTTTTAAGTATCTTTTTAATTCCTATATTTTTATTGAAGGCTATAGTAAGTAAAGTTTTAGTTACTTCAATTACAACTCCTTCGCCATAGGAATCATGGATAACTTTATCACCATAATTATATGTCTGTTCTTTATCATATAACATTTTTTCTTTTTTGACTACTATTTTTTCTTCTTTGTTTTCGCTTTCAATTAAATCTTCATCTATTTCTTTTACGAATCTACTTATAATTGAAGGTGTCTCAACTCCATAAAGCATTCTTTTTTTAGCACTTGTTATATATAGTTTCTTTTTGGCTCTAGTTATTGCTACATACATAAGTCTTCTTTCTTCTTCAAGTTCATCAGAGGAAAAACTATTTTTATGAGGGAATATTCCTTCTTCTAATCCCGTTATGAAAACATAAGGGAATTCTAATCCTTTGACAGAATGAACGGTCATAAGAGAGATACGATTAGGATCATCTTTATAATCTTCAATATCTGATACTAGGCTTATTTCAAGTAAAAATTCTTCCAAAGAGATAACTCCTACTCGTTCTTCGAAGCTTCTAGTTACAGATTTAAATTCTTCTAAGTTTTCTAAACGAATATCAGCTTCTAAAGTTTTTTCTTCTTGTAAGGCTTTTTTCATACCAGTTTTATCTAAAACAATATCTATAAAATCCGTTAAAGTATTGTTTTGCAAATCTTCTTTTAGTTCTAAAATAATATCTTTAAATTTCTTTTCTTTACCATCTTTGATGGCCTCAAACATACTGGTATTATAAAAGCTGGCAGTTTTTTCAATTTCTCCGATGGTTTTAGGGCCAATTCCTCTTTTAGGAGTATTAATACATCTCATTAAACTTAAGTCATCGTTTTCATTATGAATTAATCTTAAGTATGCTAATAAATCTTTTATTTCTTTTCTCGAATAGAAGTAAAAACTTCCTACTACTTTATAAGGAATATTTTGCTTTAATAGTTCTTGTTCAAAAACTCTGGACTGAGCATTAGTTCTATAAAGAATAGCTATGTCACTATAGTTTTTTTTAGCAGAAGTTATTTCTTTTATTTTTCTAATTATATAAAAGGCTTCATCTATTTCATCATAAGCTTTATAGTAAGTTATTTTTTCGCCTTCTTCATTATCACTCCATAAATTTTTATCTTTGCGAAGTTTATTGTTTTTTATGACACTGTTGGCAGCATTTAAAATAGTCTTAGTAGAACGATAATTTTGTTCTAACATGATGACTTTAGCATCTTCAAAATCTTTTTCAAAATTTAAAATATTTTTATAATTAGCATTTCTGAAAGCATAAATAGATTGATCATTATCTCCAACACAACAAAGATTACGATATTTAGAACTTAAATATTTAGTTAGTAAATATTGAGCTTCGTTAGTATCTTGATATTCATCGATTAAAATATATTTATATTTTTCTTGATAGTAGTCTAAAATATCGGGATAAGTTTTGAAAAGCTTGATTGGTAAGATTAAAAGATCATCAAAATCAACAGAATTGTTATTAAAAAGAATTTCTTGATATTTTTTATAAACTTTATAAATAATATCGTCTTCTTCCCTTCTTACAAAATTCTTATAATCTTCGGGCATGATAAATTCACTTTTACTACTAGATATTTTATTTCTAATCATATAAGGACTGAAACGCTTTGGATCATAGCCTAAGTCTTTTAAGATTTTTTTTATTAAAACTAAACTATCATCACTATCCATGATTACAAAGTTTTTCTTAAAGCCTAATTTATCATAGTTTTCTCTTAAAATCCTAACTCCAAGAGAATGAAAAGTACAGGCTAAAACATTATTTTTACCAATTAGAGTAGCTAAACGTTCTTTCATTTCTCCAGCGGCTTTATTAGTAAAAGTAATGGCTAAAATATTACTAGGATTTATATTTTTTTCTTCAATTAAATAGGCTATTTTAGTAGTTAGAACTTTGGTTTTACCAGAACCTGCTCCTGCTAGGATAAGAAGTGGTCCTTCAGTATATTTTATTGCTTCTTTTTGTCTTTCATTTAAATTTTCTAACATAAAATCACCTATATCAAGTATACCATGCTTAAGAGTTTTTACAAAGTTTTATTTTTTATTTTCTTTAGTTAATTCTCTTGAATAGTTAATTTATTTTTAGGGAACAATAATACAAAGGTGTGATTTTATGATAGATAAGAAACTTGAATTGATAAAAAAAGATTTTAAAAATTCTCCAGATATTATTTTTAGAAAAGTAAAGATAAAAGATAAAGAAATCTTACTTATTTTTAATAATACTCTTACTAATAGTAGTAATATCAATGATTTTATATTAAAAAAATTAACTTCATTAAAGACTAAAATTACCAGGGACTATATTTATAATCATTTAGAAAACGTTATACCTGAAAATATCTTAGTTGATGTTAAGGATAAAGATGATTTATATACTAAAATAAATGCTGGCTTTACAGTTTTTATATTCGATAAAGGAAGACCTTTTGCAATTGAAACAAGACAAGACTTATCTAGAGGAGTTAGTGAACCTTTAACAGAACAATCAATAAGTGGTCCTAAAGATGCTTTTACAGAAAATTATCAAACTAATATGGGGCTTATTAGAAATAGAATTAGAACTAATCAGTTAGTTATAGAAGAAGAAACAGTAGGAAAACAATCTAAAACTAAAGTTGCTATTTTTTATATGGATAATATTGTTGAGGAGTCTTTGGTAAGAGAAGTAAAAGCGCGTATAAAAAAAATAGATATTGATGCTATTTTAGATGTTACCTATTTAAGAGAATGTATTGAAGATGTACATAGTACTTTTCCTACTATTGAGACTACTGAAAGACCTGATACTGCTTGTTTATTTTTATTAGATGGGAAGGTATGTATACTTACGGAAAATTCTCCTTATGCTTTGATAATTCCAACTTTCTTTAATGATTTGTTTCATGCTAGTGAAGATAATTATCAAAGTTATTTAAATGTTTCTTTTACGAGAATTATTAGGTATTTTGCTTTTTTCATAGCTATATTACTTCCGGCTTTATATATTGCTATTACTACTTTTAATCATGAAACTATTCCTGTTACTTTACTGGCTAATTTTTCAGCTCAACGGGAGGGTGTGCCATTTCCAGCAATTATTGAAGCGCTTGGTCTTACATTGGTGTTTGAAATTTTGAGGGAAAGTGATATTAGGATGCCTCATTTATCGGGAACTGCTATTTCAATACTGGGGGCAATAGTGTTAGGAGATGCTGCAGTGGCCGCAGGAATTGTTTCTCCGATTATGGTAATTGTTGTATCATTATCGGCGATTGCTTCACTTATGTTTTCTCATATTGGAATGGTAAACTCAATTAGAATTTGGAGAATTATTTTTATGATAATGGCTACTTTCGCGGGAATAATTGGAGTATTTTTAGCAGGATTTTTACTTATCATTCATCTTTCTTCTTTAAGTTCGATGGGAAAACCTTATCTATATCCTTTAGTTCCTCTTAATAAAAGATTCTTTAAAAATGTGATAATTAAAGCTAAGATGAAAAAAGATAATAAAAGAATGCCAATTTTAACTAATAAAAATTATACGAGGAGCAGATTATGAAAAAGATTATTATTTTGACTTTTATTTTGTTTTCTCTTACTGGTTGTAGTTATGTAGAGCTTAATGAACTGGCGATAGCTTCTGCTGTGGGGATTGATTATGAGGATAATAATTACACTTTAACAGCTCAAATTATGGATATGAAAAATACTGGTAATGGCGCTCAGGAAGCTAGTGCTTTAATTTATGAAGCAAGTGGAGAAACTATTTCAACGGCAATTAGAAATTTTGCTATTAGATATCCGAAAACTGTTTATTTTGGTCATTTAGAAATTATTGTAATTAGTGACACAGCTGCTGATAAAAAGTTAGATGATATTTTCGATTATTTTATTAGATCAACAGAGGTTAGAACTTCAGGATTTGTGGCAATTACGAAAGATGAGAAAGCTAAAGATATTTTGAACCCTTCTAATGAAAAAAAAGGAAGTTTTCCTACTGAGGATATTAAAAGTTCTTTGATGGGAGCAGCTGAAAGAAATGGCACTGTTACGGAAGTTACCCTCGAGGAATTTGCTAGTGACTATTTAAAAAAAGGAAAAGATCCAATAGTGCCTTTAATTAAAACGACAGAAAGTGATCCTACTGCTGCAAGTAAAATCATAATTGAAAATTTGATACCTGTTAAAAGTGGTAAGGTCTTCCCTACTTTAGATAAGACTTCTAGTATTGCTTATAATACTATTAATAACAATTTTTACGATGTTACTATGAATATTAAATATAATAATGCGCTAACGGGAGTGGTTATTTATAATCCCAAGTCTAGTATGGATGTTAAGTTAGAAAATGATAAACTTACAGTAAATATAAATATAAAAGTAGAATCAAAATTATATGAAATAAATCAAAAAATTGATTTAGCTCAAGGAGATAGTCAAGATAAAATTAAAAATAAGGTCAGTAATGAATTAAAAAAATATGTCCAAAATTTATTAGATTATTGCAAGAATAATAATGTTGATATTTTAGGAATAGGTAATTTAATTTATCAAGACTACTATAAAGAATATGATAACTATAAAAATAAAAATTTATATGAGGAAGCAAATTTTAATATAAAAATAACTAATAATATGTATAGACATGGAAATATTGATAAAGGGGTGGCTTAGTTTATGAATAGTAAAATAAGTTCGGGAGAAGTTATGGTAATAGTAGTTGCGATAGTATTTTCTTTGTTTCCTGATTTTGTAATATTAACTACTTCGAAAAATGCTTCTTTACTTTCTTTAATTATTGGATTTATTATTGGACTTATTCCTGTTATGATGATTTATTTAATAAGTAAAAAAATAAACACTTCTTTTTTTAATTTTTTGAAAGAGAAATTTAAAAGTTTCGGATATATTATAAATATTATATTAATTTTAATTGCTATTTTTATTGTTTTTTTCTCTTCTTGGATGCATTTTGATTTTATAATTAGTCAGTTTTTAATTAGAGATTCGTATTATTTTATGGCTATTCTTTTTGCTATTTTAGCAATCATTGCCATAGTAAAGGGTCCAGAAGTAATATCAAGAACATCTTTTATTTTATTTTTGATTGCAGTTCCTATTTTGTTAGTTTTATTAGGGGCTCTTATTCCTTATGTAGAACTTGATAATTTAAAACCTTATATTGATACATCTTTTTATAATATTTTAACTAGTTCCGTTATCTTCTTTACTTTAAGTACGGCACCACTTATTTATATCTTAGATATAAAAAATATTACTAATGATAAAAGTAATTTTGCTAGAAAAATTTTAGTGGGTTATATTATCGGATTTCTAATTATTTTCTTAATGGTACTTTTTGTTTTAGCTGTTTATGGTGTGGATTTAGCCTCAATGTTTACCTACCCTTTTTATTCACTTTTTAAAAAAGTACAAATATTTGGATTTATTGAGAGAATAGAAAATATTGCCGCAATTATATTTATAACTTCATTTTTTGTAGAGTTTACTTATTTATTATATTTTATAAAAAATAATATTTCAGAAATGTTTAAAATTAAAAGTAAAAAGAAAGCTTTACTTTTAACAAGCCTTCTTTCTATTTTAATTCCTTTTATTAGTATCTATCTTTTTAAAAAATTTAATTTAGCTAAGTATCTTGGTTATACTCATTATATTGTAGGAATTATCTTTATAATTATAATTATTATGTTTATAAGATGTTTATTTATTAAGAAACGCTAGTTTCTTTTTATTTCGTTATCAGTACTAATAGTTATAGTATTATCAAGGGATTTAGGAGTATAGTTTATAATATTTTGTTTTTTTAAGATTTCGTAAATGGCTGGAGCTCCGATAAAACCAAATAAGGATACCCATAAACCATTTATAAAACTAAGTTCAAAAAACCACATGGAAAATAAGGTTCCGATAATAAATGATGAAACAAAATTAAAAAGAATTACTTGCCAATCTTTCTTAAAAATAGATAAAGTTTTTATTTTTTGAACTAGAGCCATTTCAAATATTGAAAAGGTAATACTTATTAAAAGAGTTTCTATAAGTAAATCTGTAACTAAAACATCCATAGTAAAACCTCCTTATTTTAAAGGGATATTATTTATGTTTTTGATGATTTCATCTGCTACATTTTGGCAATTAATATTTTTTAAAGAATTATAAAGTTCATTTATTTCTTCTTTTTCTTCCATAGTGATGTAGCCTTTAGCACTAATGGTTTTGTATCTTTCAATGATATGAAATTTTAAATTAAGACAAGCTTGAGTTTCAAGAGTGTCTATTTTTTTTAAATATTTTAATATTTTGCGATATAGATGAGTAAATATAAGAACAATCAAAGAAAAAAATATTTCTAGCCAATAGTTAATAATAAAATCTAACATAAATATCACCTGTTATATTTTATTTTAAAATTTAGAAAGTGATTATAAAAAATAACTATTAGTTAGAAGTTAAGATGTTGTTAATATCACAACTCTTTGCTCTGTAAAAACTGTATGGTTTTTCCTAGAACCACCTTTTGAAGTCAAAAAATTTGACCACAAAACATTATACTCTTCTTCAGTTAGTATATAACTATATCTTTTTATAAATTTATTCATATTATTCTTTACTGCTGTATCACTTCTAAGTAAACCTAATAACATAATAATGCCTTGTTCGGTTAAGGCATATGGTAAATATTTGTAATGCATACCTGTATAATTACCACTTTTGTTTAAGGTCGCAATTTGCGACCTTAAAGATAATCCTTCTAACTCTTCTTTAATTAACTTAAAGCAAAAACTGTCTGGAAACCTATTTATATTTCTTTTAATAACTTCATTAACTCTTTTAGTTTCTACATTATAAAGAAAAGCAACATCTTTATCTAACATTACTTGTTTATCCCGTACTTCATATATTAAATCTTCTATTTTTATATTATCTTTTACAATCAAATCAGTCATATATATTTACTCCTTTATTTTATCTAATAAATTATTTAATATTTCACTGCTTTCTACTCTATTTAT